>NZ_AKJO01000086.1:0-56884 GCF_000282295.1 Pseudomonas sp. GM33 | reverse complement strand
AAGCCCGCCTTGTGCGGGCTTTTTGCTGTCTGGCATTTGGCCAGTCCTCAAAGCGATCCCGGGATCGCTTTTTTTGTGTCTGCCCGGTTATTGCTCGGCGTTGCGGCTGTGCCGGTAGTCGCTGACAGCTTCATACACGGCTTTGCGCAGGCGATTGATTCCGCCGATGGGGCGGTGTGCCTCGATACCGAACCAGGGATTGAATGACTGGTTGTCACATTGCAGGTTCAGCGCCGGTGTGTCGAAGTCCTGCGCCGGCACCTTGATCTGCGCCACCGTCTCGAAGGGCGCATCGCTTTCGCGCCATTCAATGCTGGTGTCTTCAATCGGCATGTACTTGTTGGCGTCCTGTCGCTGGATTTGCAAGACGAAACACGCGGGCACCCGATCGGTCGACAACTGTTGATTCAGCGCATTGCGCAGGAAGTTCGGCAACTTGCGGTTTTGTTCCGGCAGGTTGTAGGCCGGGCAACTGCCCGGATCGGGCATGACCCGGAACTTGGCATTGGCTTCACCGAATTTGTAGGGTGAAACCGAAAAGTACGTTGTCCGGGTTGGGCTTGATGGAGCAGGGGACAAGGTCGCCAGGGCAATAAACAGGTGGCGAACCTGCCACGATCGCGGATCCCAGCCCGGAAAAAACGCCATCATTTTTTTACCCTCGGCCTGGGCGGCGACGTTCTGACGGTATTCGGCCACGTTACTTACAAAGAAGTTCGGATGGCTGAACATCACAAAGTCCTGTTCGCCTCGCCCCGGCTGATCACTCAACAGTTGTTTGCCCGGTACATCGAACAGCTTGATCGCCATGCCCCGGGCATCGCGGATGCTGTCGAACTGCGGGTAGGCGTTGCCATTGGACAGGCGCATCGTCGCTTGCCAGGTTTTGCCCGGCTCGCTGAACACGCCCTGGCGCAATTCGCTGGCCAGTTCCGGCAACACCTGGACTTCGGCTTTCACGCAGCCGTGGGCCTTGGCGTGGGCATCGCGCAGGTAGCGGGTGCTTTCGCGGTGTTGATCGACGATGCGCACGGCGGTCTGGATGATGTCCCGGGTCATCGCGGCTTCACCGTCCGCAATCGACTCCTGCGCCG
The DNA here is from genome assembly GCF_000282295.1 of Pseudomonas sp. GM33. NCBI lineage: Bacteria > Pseudomonadati > Pseudomonadota > Gammaproteobacteria > Pseudomonadales > Pseudomonadaceae > Pseudomonas > Pseudomonas sp. GM33. The sequence continues at coordinate 55,790 of NZ_AKJO01000086.1, read as the reverse complement.
ACACAGGTCCGCGCTGCTGCCAGGCAAACCAGGCGGTGGCCAATGCCCAGCCAAGCGCGCCGAGAACCAGCAGCCACAGCAACAGCCTGCTGAGGAAGGCGCCCAGGCGCAGCCAGAGTGTAATCAGCATGAGAGCGTCCTTTTGGCTGAGGTTGTGGTCATGGCAATTGCGCTTCCAGCGGGCCGCCGAGCACTTTCAGATATTCCAGCAGTGCCCAACGCTCCTGCGGCTGCAGCCAGCGGCCGATCACGCCATTGCCGAGTTTACCGGCACGGAATTCATGACCACTGTTGTGGTTGCCGGTGATTCGCGTGTCGAACAGGAAACCGTTGGCAAAGGCTTCGGTGCGGTAACCCAGGTGGCCCGGGTCATATTCGAAAGTGCCTTTGTAGAACGTGGTTGCACGCTCATCCTGCGGCGACAGCAATTGATAAATGCTCGGTACCGAACCGTTGTGCAGAAACGGCGCCGTTGCCCATACACCCGCCAACGGTCGGGCTTTGTACGAACGTAATTCGCGTACGCCGATTGGCAGGCCGAATCCGTCCATTTCCGGGCGCTCGGCGGGGGTGACATTGGCATCCTGATAGGCGCGGTCGCGGACAAATGCCGTGACATAGGCCAGCCCCGTGGCCACGGACATCTTGCTCAGGTCCAGTGGTTCGTCGGGTTTCGGCTCTACATCGAGTTTTTCCAGTTCCGCCTGCTTCCATTGCAGCGCTGTCAGGTCGAAGCGATGGTCGGCGATGTTGTTGGCCGCGCCCGGGTCTGTGCCGATGTCATCCACCGGGAGCATTTTCAGGTGCTGAACGTATCGTCCCTCGCCCTGGGTGGTTCGCGGTACATGGCAGCCCGCGCAGTTTTCCGTGAACAGGGTGCGCCCCTTGGCGGCCAGCGGCTTGTCGATCGCGCCCAGCAGGTCTTCCGGCCAGGCCGGCGGCGAGAGTCGTTGCAGGGTTTCTTCGATCAGGTGCAGGTCGCGCACACGGACGCTGGAGGGATAGCGGGCATCGCCCATCAGCGGCTGGCCGTTCTGGTCGAAGAAGTTCAGCGTGGCACCGACGCCCAACGCCTCGCCGATGTTGCGGGCCATCGGTTGTTTCGCCGAGCCGTTCCACTGCACCCATTCGAACGTCCACATGTCCCACAACTGCGGATAATCGACCGGAGCATTGGCCACGCGGTAGTTGTCGGGGGAAATCGCGTCACCGAAGCTGGCGTTGGCAATGCGCCCGAAGGCATCGGTGCGCCCAGGGCCTTCCTCGGTTGGATAGAGCCCGCGATGGGTGTCGTTCCAGGCCACTTTGAGGAATGTATCGAGCGAAGTCTTGAGTTCTTTGCGCAGTTGCTTGTGGCGCGTCTCGTAGTCCTGGCCCAGTACGTTGCGTGCGAAACGTTCGAATTTCCACGGGTTGTAGTAGGTCGAGACCAGGCTGGCGACCAGCGCTTGTCCGAAACTGCCTCCTTTGAGCGTAGGAACGCTGGACGGCAACACATGCTGCGCCGAACCGCCGTCGATACGCACCGCTTGCCCCTTGAAGCGCAGTTCGCCGGTATGGCAGGCCGCACAGGTGATGTCCAGAAATACCTCCGGGCTGCCGGCATTCTGATGCCGGGTAAAGCCTGCGGGGAGGTTGCCGGGGTTGTTCGGTGTCGGTTTCTGGCCGGGGTCCACCAGAAAACCGAAGCGCGCGAGGTACTCGGGGGCGGCGAAGCGTTGCTGTGAGAAGGGCAGTTCGAGGGCGGTGAACCAGTCATAGCGCAAGCCTTTGACCTGGGTGCCCTGGGGTGTGAAGTAATAAGTCTCTCGGTCGACGGCGCTCCATTGGTCCAGGTAATGCACCTGTTGTGCAGGCGACCAGGCCGGTAGTTTCGGGTTGGCGACGTAATAAAGAACCACAGCCAGGGCCAGCCCGAGCAGGACTGCGATGAGAGCCAGCAATCGTAGGAAGAGGCGCAAGATAAACATCCTTGTCGAATTATCATGCCGTTATGCCCGAGTACCCAAGGTGCGGCAAGAGGCCATTACGCCAGATTGCAGGTTCAGGAATCAGCCTCTGTCGGAGCAAGATGAAGGAAGCTTCATCACTGGAATTGTGAAAAGCGTTTAAACACCTGAACTTATCAATTGATTCCGGCTCTCATGCCGGTAGCCATTGGTCGTGGCGGCCTGATAAGCTCGCGGCTTTACTCGATTGCCCTTTAGGCGCATGAACAAGGAAATAGCATGAAACAGCATCGGTTGGCGGCGGCGGTGGCCCTGGTTGGCCTGGTACTTGCGGGTTGTGATTCGCAGACCAGCGTAGAGCTGAAAACTCCGGCGCAAAAAGCTTCCTACGGCATTGGCCTGAACATGGGCAAGAGCCTGGCTCAGGAAGGCATGGATGACCTGGATTCCAAAGCTGTAGCCCAGGGCATCGAAGACGCCGTCGGCAAGAAAGAGCAGAAGCTCAAGGACGAAGAACTGGTCGAGGCGTTCGCCGCACTGCAAAAGCGTGCCGAAGAGCGCATGGCCAAGATGAGCGAAGAGTCGGCCGCTGCCGGCAAGAAATTCCTCGAAGAAAACGGCAAGAAGCCTGGCGTGACCACCACCGCTTCGGGCTTGCAGTACGAAGTCGTGCAGAAAGCCGATGGCCCTCAGCCTAAGCCGACTGACGTAGTGACCGTTCACTACACCGGCAAGCTGACCAACGGCACCGTCTTCGACAGTTCCGTAGAGCGCGGCAGCCCGATCGATCTGCCGGTCAGCGGTGTAATCCCGGGTTGGGTCGAAGGCCTGCAACTGATGCACGTTGGCGAGAAGTACAAGCTGTACATCCCTGCTGACCTGGCTTACGGCGCTCAAAGCCCGAGCCCGGCGATTCCGGCCAACTCGGTGCTGGTATTCGACCTGGAACTGCTGGCCATCAAGGACCCGGCAAAAGAAGACGCCGCTGCCAAGTAACCAGCGCCTGCTTCGACAACAACGCCTCGCTCATGCGGGGCGTTGTTGCATCTGGCGTTCGGCAGGGGTAAACAAAACGAACAGACGCTCTAGGCCGGAGTCTTAGGCATAGTAGTCTCGGCGGTAGACGCACAAGGCCGCCAAGTCAATGAAATTATGGGTTTTTTTTGATGAGTAAAAAACGCCCGATCTGAACGCAGGCCTTGTAAGACGGGGCTTACAGCGATGAAAAGCAGCTCTGTTCACAAGGTTATCCACAATTTGTGTGGATAACATTTCAACGGGAGGAATGATGAAAGCACCCTGGAATTTCGCTCGTTTCCTGCCACTGGCCGGACGTCTGCTGGCACGCGGTCGATTGCCTACCCTGTTGTTCGCAGTCGCCAGTAAAGGCGCAAGCCAGGGCAATCGACTGGGCAAGATCAAGGACGACCTGAAGCTGTTGCAGGCACTCTGCCTGGCCTACTGGCGCGGCGAGTATCGCGCCATCAGCCCCAAGGCGCTGCTTTCGGTTGTCGCGGGCCTGATGTACTTCCTCAGTCCGGTGGATGCGATCCCGGATTTCATTCCGGTGTTCGGCATGTTCGATGACATCGCAGTCCTGGCGTGGTTGATGAAAGTGCTCGACGACGAGCTCAATGCCTTCCGCGCCTGGCGCAAACGGCAGGTCCCGGAGAAGCTCGCGGTGGTTGAGCGCCTGCCCGATACCCCCGAGCAACTTCAACTGCAAGGCCCGAAAAAACGCTGAGTCGATTTTCACGACTTCATAGATTGATGCCCCCCGCGACCTTGGCCGCTGTTAGGATTACACTTCTAGGGAAAAGTGCCGACTCGCTAAGTGTTGTTGTCCTACGGGGTAGTGATGGATATTCAGATAATTACACGCGAAGGCGAGCCCGAGTATGCGGTTCTGCCATGGGCTCAATATCAGGCGTTATTGAAAGCAGCGGGCATCAAGGAGCAAGCGTCGCCTCAAGCCACGAAGCCTCAGGCGGCGACACCAGACGCGATTCTTCCGGGTCTGGATCAACTACGCAGTTTGCGCGAGGGGAAGGGCATCGCCATCGAGGCGCTGGCCCGCACGGTAGGCATCAGCCCGTCTTACCTGGCCATGATCGAAAGTGGCGAGCGTCTGCCCGACGCCGCGATTCGCCGCAGCCTGGCTTGGGAATTGACGGTGCCAGGATGGAGGGATGAATCGTGAGTGTACGCATCAGCCGTCAACACTGGGACGGATTGCTGGGCGAACTGGATCAGGCGCGGCGCCAGCGCCATCTGTTGACGTATCGGGCATTGCTGGAACGTTTGCAGCTGCCGACCCCGGCCATGCAGACCCTGACGGCGGCCCTTGAGCATCTGGCGGCTCTGGACGCCAAGGCGGAGCAGCCATTGCGCAGTTCGCTGGTGATCAGCCAGGGCGCCAGCCGTTTGCCGCGCACCGGATTCTTTGAGTGTGTCGAGCGTCTCGGGCGTTTTTCCGGGCCGTCGGACGGCGTTGCCGCCGCGTCCTGGCACGCTTCGGAAGTGGTGCGGGTGTTCGAGTACGAATACCCGGAATCGGCCGAGGCCTGAATGTTTTTGCAACTCAAGGCGCGAGCCGGGTACTGGCTCGCGCGCCGGTTGTTTCACTGGTCGTGGTTTGTTCGCCAGCCGCAGGGCTGGCGCTGGCTCGAAGGCCAGTTTGCACGCATGGCCAACCTGGGCGACGTCGGCGCCCAGAGCTTCTATGGGCACATCCTGACGTTTCGTGGTGTCGGCTTCGGTGCTCGTGAGGAGGGCGTGCGTTTGTTGCGCCTGGCGGCATTGGCGGGTGATGGCAAGGCGGCGTATCAAGTGGGCGTGATCTGTTTGGCCGGGACGGCGAGCAAGGCGCCGGATCCGCTTGAAGCGGCGCGGTTTTGGGGGATGGCTGCAAAGGCCGGGCATCCGTTGGCGCCGATCAAGTTGCAAGAGCTGGCGTCTCGCGAGTCTGACCTATAATCCTGGGCTGGCGGGGGGATGAAGGGAATAGTCGAGGATCAATTCAAGTTTCGGGTTGTTTGATCGGGCACCTTCGACTTGCCCGCGATGGCGTCCTGTCAATCACCGCTGCCCCATCAGGCAAGCACCTTCATGTTCCTGCCCCACCAGGCTATCAATCACATGCACGCTATAGCCCTGCACATTCTTCGCATGGTGCTTGGCTTGTGACGCCATTTCCGCCAACTGGCTCGCATCGAGTTGTCCACAGGCCTGTGGATGAAGGTGCACCACGCCGATCGACAGCGACAACAGCGCAAACTCCTGCCGCACGCCCTGGCGATTCGGTGCGATGAAGCAGCCGGCCTCCAGGTGCTCGCTGCGGTAGAAGCGTCGGCATTGGCTCTGGAAGTCGTCGAGCAACTGGTTCAAACGCTTGCGCCAGTCTTCCGGGCCGAGCACCAGCAGGAAATCATCACCGCCGATGTGGCCGACGAAGTCGCGGGACGGGTCGACGCGGTCGTTCAGGCATTGCGCCAGGCACAGCAGGACTTCGTCCCCGCGGCCATAGCCGTAGATGTCGTTGAAAGGTTTGAAGCTGTCGATGTCCACGTAGCAGATCACCGATTCCCGTTGCTGTTGCAGCAACCGCGTCAGGCATTGCTGGATCGGCACATTGCCCGGGAGCAAGGTCAGCGGGTTGGCGTAGCGGGCTTGCTGGATCTTCAGTTCGGTGATCAGTTTGAGTACGTCTATTACGCGGCCCAGCCCGAGATAGCCGCCATTAAGGGTGATGATGAAATCCTCTTCGATGCGCTGGCGGGCACGGCCTGTGATCAGGCGGCTGACTTGTTGCAGCGACTGACTCAGCTCGACGGCGAGGAAGTCATCGTTCATCAGGCGGCTGATGGGTTTGCGGGCGAACAGATCGGTGGCAAAGGGCTTGAGCAGGGCATCGGAGAGCGAATGTCGATGGACGATACCGCAAGGCTGACCCTGAGCATCCAGGACCGCCAGCGAGTTCAGGTTGGCCTGGCGGCGGAAGGCTTCGAGCACCGTGGCGGTCGGGGTGTCCCGGTTCACGGCGGGTTGCTCGTTGAGCAGTGCGCTGAGGTCGCTGCCGTCTTCGCTCAGTACAACGCTGGTGCTGTCCTGGCGGGGCATCATTGCCCGGGCATCCCGTGGCGCATGTTCCTGGGGGCGGCAGAGCAGATAGCCCTGGACCAGATCAACGCCCATCTCGGTCAGTACCGTGAGCTCTTCCGGTAACTCGATACCTTCGGCAATGACTTGCGCCCGCGAGGCCTTGGCGATTTGCAGGATCGAGCCGACGAACTCGCGCTTGAGCGCATCCTGATGGATGCCATCAATGAAATGCCGGTCGATTTTCACGTAATCCGGCCGCAGTTCGGACCACAAGCGCAAACTCGAATAACCCGCCCCCAGATCATCCAGCGCAATCGAAAATCCCATCGCCCGATAGTGATGCAGGGCGGTTTGCAGCAGCTGGAAATCATCCGTCGGCGTCTGTTCCGTGAGCTCGATGACCACCTGACTCGGCGCAATGCCGAAGTCCTGCAGCAATTGCAGGGTGCGTCCCGGTTGATGGGCCGCTTCGAGCAGGGATTCCGGGGATACGTTGAGGAACAACAGACCGGGCAGTTGTTGTTCATTGAAGCGTCGGCAAGCGCTTTCGCGGCAGGCAATTTCCAGCTCGCTCAAACGACCGGCCTGGCGGGCGACGGCGAACAGCGCGAGAGGGGAGTGCAGAGGGCTGTTGGACGGGCCGCGACTGAGGGCTTCGTAGCCGAGAATGCGCCGCTCAGAGAGGCTGATGATCGGTTGGAACAAACTGTGCAAACCGCCTTGAGTCAGGATCGAGCTCAATGCACTCAGCTGTTCGGTTGTGGTCATGGCGATCTCTGGCGAAAAAAAAGGACTGGCGTGGTCCCTTTCACAAGGAGCACGCCAGTCCCGTATTTCACGACAGAATGATGACTGTTTGATGACGCCCCGGAGGGCGTTAGCATTAAATTGCCATCAGCTGCTTGCAAGCACTCAGTGCTTCGCCACTGCTGTGTTGAGTTTCAGGTAGTCCAGCAGAATCCGCCCGGTTTCGCTCAGGTAGGCATCGTCTTCCGGTTTGGTCTTGTCGTCCTCGGCCGCGATGGCATCCTCGTCTTCTTTCTTCAGCTCTTTGAGCGGTTCTTCGCCCTTGGCCTTGCGACGGATGTTTTCCATGGTCAGCTGCTTGGCTTCGATGTCGGCGTGCTGGGCACGACGCTCGGCTTCATTGAGGCTGACGGTCTTTTCGGCCATCAGTTTCTGCGCCAGGGCCAGCTTGTCGCGGATGAACACGAACTCCGCATCCTTGGCCGTACGAATGTCATGCTCGGACTTGAGCTGCGAAAGGTACGGCTTGAATGGGTCGACCGCCGGCTTGATCGCCGCCTTGATGGTGTCCCACGGCATGGCTTCGGGCAGGGCGCTTTCGCCGATTTCCTTGGTGTCGATGATCGATGGGTAATCGATGTCCGGCAAGACGCCCTGATGCTGTGTGCTCTGCCCGGAAACCCGGTAGAACTTGGCCAGGGTCAGTTTCAGCTCGCCATGGTTGAGTGGCTGGATGGTCTGCACGGTACCTTTGCCGAAGGTCTGGCCGCCGATGATCAGTGCGCGGTGGTAGTCCTGCATGGCGCCGGCAAAAATCTCCGAAGCCGAGGCTGACAAGCGGTTGACCAGCAAGGCCATCGGGCCTTTGTAGAACGCACCCGGGTTTTCATCTTCCAGCACGTCTACACGGCCATCGGCGTTACGCACGAGCACGGTCGGGCCTTTGTCGATGAACAGGCTGGTCAGCTCGGTGGCTTCCTGCAAGGAGCCGCCGCCGTTGTTGCGCAGGTCGATGACCACGCCGTCGACTTTGTCTTTCTGCAGTTCAGTCAGCAGTTTCTTGACGTCGCGGGTGGTGCTCTTGTAATCCGGATCGCCGGCACGGAAGGCCTTGAAGTCCAGATAGAACGCCGGGATCTCGATCACGCCGAGCTTGTAGTCCTTGCCGTCCTGCTTGAGGTTCAAGACCGACTTCTTCACGGCCTGGTCTTCGAGCTTCACCGCTTCACGGGTGATCGGCACGATCTTGGTGGTCTGGTCGTTCGGCGCATTGCTGGCCGGGATCACTTCCAGGCGCACCACGGTGCCTTTCGGACCACGGATCAGCTTGACCACTTCGTCCAGGCGCCAGCCCACCACGTCGACCATTTCCTTGTTGCCCTGGGCAACGCCGATGATCTTGTCGGCCGGTGCGACCTGCTTGGTCTTGTCCGCCGGACCTGCCGGCACCAGGCGCACGACTTTCACCTGGTCGTTATCGCTCTGCAACACGGCGCCGATGCCCTCGAGGGACAGGCTCATGTTGATGTCGAAGTTCTCCGCGTTATCCGGCGACAGATAGTTGGTATGCGGGTCGTAGGACATGGCGAAGGTATTGATGTACGCCTGGAAGATGTCTTCCGCGCGGGTCTGGTCCAGGCGCGCCAGCTGGTTCTTGTAGCGCTTGGTCAGGGTTTCCTGGATCTGTTTGGAATCCTTGCCGGCGATCTTCTGGCGCAGGACCTCGTCCTTGACGCGTTTGCGCCACAGGTCGTCGAGTTCCGCGGTGGATTTGAGCCAAGGGGCGTCCTTGCGGTCGATCAGCAAGGTTTCCTTGGTGTTGAAGTCGATCTTGTCGACGCCCTTGTTCAGCTCGGCAAGGGCAAAGTCCAGACGCGCCTTCACGCGGTCCAGGTAGCGCTTGTAGATGGTGAACCCGGCGTTCAGGTCGCCGCTCTTGAGGAAGTCGTCGAACTGCGTCTTCCACTTGTCGAATTCGGCAATGTCGCTGGCCATGAAATAGCTGCGCGATGGATCCAGCAGCTTGAGGTAGCTGTCGTAGATGATCACCGAGCGCGCGTCATCGAGTGGCGGCTTGCTGTAGTGGTGGCGTTTGAGCAATTCCACGACGTTCAGACTGGCGATCACTTCGTCACGATCGGGTTGAAGCTTGTCCCAGCTATTGGCTGCGAATGTATTGCTCGACATCGGCAGCAAGCCGATACCGATGAATAAGGCGAGGGCAGTGCTGGGGAACAGATGCTTCATGCTGATTCGACGCGGGGACAATTGATAACGCATATTAGGCCGTCTTTGAAGTCGCCGGCTCTTTGGGAACCGGTCGCATAATGCAAAAAGCCCGGCGCTATAGCTTCGGGCTCAGTCCAGACTCACTATGGAGGCACTGTGAAAGCATTGCAAGGCGTTGACGGTCAAGTGGTATGGGTTGATGAACCCGGTCCTGCATGCGATGTAGGGCAAGTTCGTATTCGAGTGGCGGCAGCGGGCCTAAATCGCGCCGATTTGTTGCAGAAGGCCGGTCTATATCCGCCACCGCCAGGGGCCAGCCAGGTGCTCGGTCTAGAGTGCTCGGGGGTCATCAGCGAGGTTGGCGCGGGCTCCTCCTGGCAGGTGGGCGATCGGGTTTGCGCCTTGCTGGCCGGGGGCGGGATGGCCGAAGAGGTGGTTGTCGACGGGCGGCATGTACTGCCGGTTCCCGACGGAATGTCACTGGTCGAAGCGGCGGCATTGCCCGAAGTTTATGCAACAGTCTGGCTGAATTTGTTTCAACTGGCTGCGCTCAAGCCGGGACAGAAAGTTCTGCTGCATGCCGGAGCAAGTGGCATTGGTTCAGCGGCCATTCAGCTGTGCAAGGCCTTCGGTAATCCGTGTTGGGTCAGCGTCGGCTCTGCCGAGCGACTGGCGTACTGCGAAGCGCTCGGTGCCCAGGGCGGCGTGGTGCGTAACGGTGATCTGGAGAGCTTGCGCGATCTGGGGCCGTTCGACGTGATTCTCGACCCGGTGGGTGGCAGTTACGCGGCCTTGAACCTGAAGTTGCTGGCTCAGGATGGTCGCTGGGTGTTGATCGGTCTGATGGGCGGGCGCGAGGCCAAGCTGGATCTGGCCCAGGTGCTGGCCAAGCGCGTGCAGTTGCTGGGCTCGACCCTGCGCAGCCGGGATGATCAGTTCAAGGCAGATCTGTTCAGTGATCTGGGCCTGCATGTGTGGCCGTTGTTCGCCGAGGGGCGCTTGAGTGCGCAGCTGGCCAGGACTTTTGCGATCAAGGATGCCGAAGCAGCGTTTGCAGAACTGGCGAGCAATAACGTGGCGGGGAAGGTGGTGTTGGTGATTGACGAGAGCCTGAACTGACAACGAGAAATCTGTGGGAGCGAGCTTGCTCGCGATAGCGGAGTGTCAGTTGATATTAAGGCAACTGACTCGCCGCCATCGCGAGCAAGCTCGCTCCCACAGGGGGGCCGGGTTATTTCCAGAGGTGGATCGGCCACCCGGCCTTTTCGGCCTGCTCGCGCAACACCGGATCCGGATTGACCACGTGGGGGAAATCCACCTTCAGCAACAACGGCAGGTCATTGCGTGAGTCGGAATAGAAGCTCGCGCCTTCGAGGTTTTCCTCTTGCGCATCCAGCCACTCCAGCAAGCGGGTGATCTTGCCTTCGCGGTAGGTCAGGGTGCCCACGGTATGGCCGGTGTAAACGCCCTGAGCCACTTCCAGTTCGATGCCCAGAATCTCGTCGATCCCCAGGCGCTCGGCGATGGGGCCGACCAGGTGAGTACCCGAGGCCGAGATCACCAGAATCCGGTCGCCGGCCTTGCGATGCGCCGCGATGGCCTTGGTGGCGTCGCTGAAAATGATCGGCTCGATGTAGTCTTCCACCCAGGGGCCAACCAGATGCTCGACCTCTTGTGGCGTGCGGCCGATCATCGGCTCCAGGCTGAAGGTCATGAAGTCTTCCATGCGCAATTTGCCGTGGCTGTAAGCGTCCATCAGCTCGTTGTTCTGTCGCATGAACGATTCGGGGTCGACCCAGCCCAGGCGGCCCATCTGCTCGCTCCAAAGGGTGGCGCAGTCGCCGTGGATCAGGGTTTCGTCCAGATCAAAAATTGCCAGGGCCATCAGTGCAGTTCTCTCTTCAGCATAAGCAAAGGCATCAGGCTACCTCACACAGGGCCGTCGGATCGATGGAAAGCGCCAGGCGCTGACCATCGGGATGCAGGTCGGCCGCCGAGCGGTTCAGCACATCCACCACCAGTTCCACGCCCCGGGCTTCGACCCGGTAGCGGATTACGTTGCCCAACAGGCTGTGGCTGCGTACCTGCGCGTCCAGTTCACCGTTGAGGCTCAGTTCGATGGCTTCCGGGCGAATGGCGATGCGCTTGTTGATTGGCCGCTGCAGCAGCTTCGAGGCGCTGTCGGCGTCCAGCAGGTTGTAGTTGCCGATGAAACCGGCAGCGAATACATCCACCGGCGCAGTGTAGAGGGTTTCGGCGTCGCCACTTTGTACGATTTTTCCCTGATTCATCAGGAAAATCCGGTCAGACATGGTCAGGGCTTCCTCCTGATCGTGTGTGACGAAAATCGTGGTCAGGCCCAGTTCGCGCTGGATCTGCCGGATCTGTTCGCGCAGGTGCTTGCGAATGCGCGCATCCAGTGCCGACAGCGGTTCGTCCAGCAGTAACAGGCGTGGCCGGGTCACCAGCGAGCGGGCGAGGGCGACGCGCTGGCATTGGCCACCGGACAGCTGATGGGGATAGCGTGCGGCGAAGTCCTGCAGCTCCACCAGTTTAAGTACTTCGGCGACGCGTTTGTGGCTGTCATCGGCATTGACCTTTTGCATGCGCAGACCGAAGGCGACGTTTTGCTCCACGGTCATGTTGGGGAACAGCGCATAGCTCTGGAACACCATGCCGATCCCGCGTTTCTGCGGACTCACCGGCACGATATCGGCACCATCGAGCAGGATTTTGCCGCCATCCACCGAAGTCAGGCCGGCGATGCAGCGCAGCAGGGTGGATTTGCCGCAACCGGACGGTCCGAGCAGGGTGACGAACTCACCTTTCTGGATTTCGCAATTGATGTCGCTGAACACCGTGGTGCCGGCGAAGCTTTTCTGAAGATGTTGGACGCTGACATAGCTCATTCGCTTTTGTCCCTGTTCAAGATATTGGCAATCCAGGTCAGAACCAGCACAAAGAAGAAGTAGGAAATCACCAGCGCGCTGGTGAAATGACCGCTGCTGTTGCGCATGTTGTTGAGGTAGACCTGCAGGGTTTCGTAGCGGGTGCCGACGAGGATGTTGGCGAACACGAACTCACCGAACAGGAACGAGAACGACAGCAGCAGCGCCACCATCAGGCCCTTGCGCAGGTTCGGCAGCACCACCAGGAGGGCGGCTTGCCAGGTGCTGGCGCCGAGCAACTGGGCGGCGTCCATCAGGTCGCGCAGGTTGATCGCTTGCAGGTTGTTGGTGATCGCCCGGTACATGAATGGCAGCGCCACGGTGAAGTAGCAACCGATCAGGATCCAGGGTGTACCGACCATGGCGAACGGCCCGGAACCATAGAGCTGCAGCAGCCCCACCGACGACACCACTGGCGGCACGGCGAAGGGCAGCAGGATCAGGATATTCATCAGCGCATCGAGTTTCGGGAAGTGGTAATGCACCACGAACAGCAACGGCAGGATCAGCACCACGGAAAGAACCAGTGAGCCCACGCAGACCAGCAGCGATTGCCCGAACGCATGCAGGAAGCGCGGATCGCTCCACAGCTGGATGTACCACTTGAGGGTGAAACCGCTGGGCAGAATGGTTGCCGACCAACTGCTGGCGATCGAGTAGACCAGCGTGCCGGCCAGCGGCAACAGCAGGATGGCAAACAACAGGTAAACCACGACGCGGTGGTAGACACCGGCGGGCCCCAGTTCAGCGCGAGACATGGTAGCTCCTCTTCAACAGCAACTGATGCACGATGGTCACCAGGGTCATCAAGGCCACCAGCACCACGGCCAGGGCGCTTGCCAGGTTCGGGTCAAGGGAAATGTCACCGGACACCATCGCCGCGATGCGGATCGGCAGCACGTTGAAGTTGCCGGTGGTCAGGGCGTACACCGTGGCGTAGGCACCGAGGGCGTTGGCCAGCAGGATCACGAAGGTGCCCAGCAGTGCCGGCGTCAACACCGGCAATCCGATGTGCCGCCAGTACTGCCAACCGTCGGCGCCGAGTAGCGCAGCGGACTCGCGCCAGTCTTCGCGCAGCGCATCGAAGGCCGGGTACAGCAGCAACACGCCGAGGGGAATCTGGAAGTAGGTGTAGAGAATGATCAGCCCGGTTTTCGAGTACAGGTTGAAATCCTGAATGATGCCGGCCTGCTTGAGCATGATGGTGAAGCTGCCGTTGAAGCCGAGCAAAATGATGAACGCGAAGGCCAGGGGCACGCCGGCGAAGTTGCTGGTCATGTTGGCGAAGGCGTTGACGAAATTGCGCAGTTTCGAATCGACCCGGCGCAGGGAGTAGGCGCCCAGTATCGCGATGATGATCCCGAACACGCTGGACCAGAAACTGATCTCAAGGCTGTACTGGATCGCCTGCAGGTAAAACTTCGAACTGAAGATTTTATTGAAGTTGGCCAGGCCCCAGCCGAATTCTTCCGATTGCAGGCTGTTGATCATCACCCAGGTCAGCGGTGCGATCTCGAACACGATGAAGAACAGGGCGAACGGAACCAGGCATAAGGCGGCCAGCCATTTACTGCGGGTCATGGCATTCACTTGAGCAGCTCCCGGCAGACCGGTTTGTCGTGGGGCGCGCCCAGCAACTCGCAGACGGTGCCGCAGATCTCGGTCTGTTTCGGCGTTGCGCCGGCGTCGAAGCTGAACGCGTCGCCGAGAACGAACAACGGCACCTCACGTTCTTCCGGCAGCAGGCCGTTGTGGGAGCGGTCGTTGTTCATGCCGTGGTCGGCGGTGACCAGCACCTGATAACCGGCATCGAGCCAGCCTTGCAGGTAGTCGGCCAGGATGATGTCGACCGAGCGCGCGCTGTTGCGGTACTGCGGGGTGTCGAGGCCGTGCTTGTGCCCGGCGTCGTCGATGTTCATCGGGTGGATCAGCAGGAAGTGCGGCGCATGGCGCTGGCGCAGGTTTTCGGCGTCGGCGAACAGGTGCGAATCGGGGTAGTGATCGTTCCAGTAGAAATGCCCATGCTGGATCGGCAGTTGCGGGTCGTCGGTGTGACGGTCCCGTGCCGCCACGAAGGGCGAACGGTTGTACAGTTCACTGACCCAGTGATAGGCCGCCGCGGCGGTGACAAGACCTGCGTCGGTGGCGTAGTGATAGATGCTGCGCTGGTTGGACAGGCGCGAAACGTTGTTGTGGACGATACCGCTGTCGATGGGCGCAACGCCGGTCAGGATGCATTCGTACAGCGGGCGGGACAGGGCCGGCAACTCGCACTCCAGCTTGTAGAGTGCTGCACGTCCTGCACCGACGTACGCCTGCAGGTGCCCCATGGCGTGACGGGCGACCTCATAGTTGAGGCCGTCGAGCACCACAAGGATGACGTTGTGCTTCATAGGGGCAAAAACTCCGTGTAACAGATATTCGAAGCTCACTCGATCCACTGTGGGAGCGGGCTTGCTCGCGAAAGCGGACTGACATCCAGTATCGATGTCGACTGACACACCGCTTTCGCGAGCAAGCCCGCTCCCACATTTGGATCGCCATCAGATCCCGAAATGGGGATCTTCCCGGTTATTGCATATTGATGATGACTTCTTCCTGCCACTTCTGAGGAAGGGCCTTGGAGGTCTTTTCCCACGCATCCGCGTCTTTGATCGGCGTCACTTTCTTGTACTGCTCGTTAGGCAGCAGCTTGGCCTTCACGTCGGCCGGCAGTGTGATGTGCTCGGCACGGATCGGACGGGCGTTGCCCTTGGCCAGGTTGATCTGGCCGGCGTCGCTGAAGATGTATTCGCGGGTCAGCTTGGCGGCGTTCGGGTTTTTCGCGTACTTGTTGATGATGGTGGTGTAACCGGAAATCACCGAGCCGTCGGACGGGATCAGCACCACGTAGTCATCCGGGTTGGCCATCTTGGCCTTGTAGCTCAGGCCGTTGAAGTCCCAGACCACGCCGACTTCGATTTCGCCTTTTTCCATGGTGGCAATCGTCGGGTTGGACATCGACAGGCGACCTTGCTTGGCGATGTCGGCGAACAGCAGCAGGGCAGGCTGCAGGTTTTTCTCGTCGCCACCGTTGGCCAGAGCCGCGGCCAGTACGCCGTTGGCTGCCTGGGCCGCGGTGCTCACGTCACCGATGGACACCTTGTATTTGCCGCTCTTGAGGTCAGCCCATTTAGTCGGGGCTTCGGAGCCGTGCAGCAACTTCTTGTTGACGATGAAAGCGATGGTACCGGTGTAGGCCAGTGCCCAGTTGCCGTCCTTGTCCTTGGCCCAGGCTGGTACCTGATCCCAGGTGGAAGGCTTGTAGGGCTGGACCACGCCTTGCTTGACCGCGATCGGGCCGAAGGCTGCACCGACGTCGCCGATGTCGGCGCTGGCGTTGTCTTTCTCCGCGGCGAACTTGGCGATCTCCTGGGCCGAACTCATGTCGGTGTCGATGTGCTTGAGGCCGTACTTATCGCTCAGGTCTTTCCAGGTGCCGGCCCAGTTGGCCCAGTCATCGGGCATGCCGACGCTGTTGACGGCGCCTTCCGCTTTCGCAGCGGCTTCCAGGGTTTTCAAATCATCGGCCGCCATGGCGGCGGTGCACATTGCGATGGTCGAGCCTAACAGTGATGCCAGGAAAAGCTTTTTCATTCCGAAGCTCCTTGGGTCGTGTTCAACGCTGCGATTGCGGTTTGTGTTGGTCTAGGTCAGCAATACCTGAGCCAATTTAAGGGGGCTGGATGACACTTTGATGTCGCTCGTCGCCCTGGAGGACTTTTTGTTCAGCGGTATCGCGACTGGCCTGATAAGCGTAGACCATGGTCAAGGCCTCGGCTGGCAAGGGACTTGGCCGATGAATTGCAGGTTTTCGCGTTCGCAGAATGGCGACCGTTGGGCAGCTTTGTCACACCTCGGTCATCTACGCTGCCTACGCTTGCAGACTATTGAATGAGCCGGATTGCGCGGCGGTTCTGCCCTGAATTGGTGCTGGTCTAGTCCAGAAAGGAAACGTTGATGCGTGAAGAGGCAACAAAAGCGGTAACAGCCATCGGCCAGGTGCTTCAGGAGCAAATCGACCACGGCCTGTTGGCCCCCGGCAGCAAATTGCCGGCCGAGCGCAAACTCAGTGAATTGTTCGGCACCACGCGGATCACTTTGCGTGAGGCGTTGTTGCAGTTGGAGTCGCAGGGGCAAATCTACCGCGAGGAGCGTCGTGGCTGGTTCGTCTCGCCGCCACGCCTGGCGTACAACCTGATGCAGCGCAGCCACTTTCACGCGATGGTCAGTGCCCAGGGGCGGGTGCCGTCCACCGAGGTGATTTCGGCACGATTGCAACCGGCGTCGGCGGCCGTTTGTGCCTGGCTGCAATTGCCGGCGCTGTCGAGCGTGATCCAGATCTGCCGCTCTCGGCGGATCGACGGGCGGCTGGTGTTGTATGTGGAGCACTATCTGAACCCGCAGTACTTTCCGGGAATCCTTGATTTCGACTTGAATCAGTCGATCACCGAGTTGTATGCGCGGCACTACGACCTGCACTACGGACGGGTGCGCTTCGAGATTGTGCCCACGGCGTTGTCGGTGGATGCGGCAGCGGCGTTGAAGGTGTCGGCGGGGAGCCCGGGCTTACGGATTGCCCGGGTCAACTATGACCAGCATGAACGCCTGATCGACTGCGACCTGGAGTTCTGGCGACATGATGCGATTCATGTCGGCGTTGACGTGGTTTGACTTTGTAGGAGCTGCCGAAGGCTGCGATCTTTTGATTTTTAAAAGATCGCAGCCTGCGGCAGCTCCTACAGGGGTTGTTCCGGGGAACCGGCGGTGACCTGAATGCTCATCCGCGGTGTCGCCAGGTCCAGTCCGGCTTCATCCATATGCCGCTTGAGTGACAGGTTGAACGCTCGCGACACTTCCCACTGCTTGATCGGCGCGGTCTTGAACCGGGCGCGCAGGATCGCGTTGCCCGACTCGAAACTTTCCACCCCCTGAAACTCCAGCGGCGACCAGATATTGCGCCGCTGCAACGGATCGGTGCGCATTTTCTGGCCGACTTCGCGCATCAGTTTGATGGCGTTGTCGATGTCCATGTTGGCCGGCACCGCGACCCGGAAGATCGCGTAGCCGAATTCCCGGGAGTAGTTCTTGATGCTTTTGATTTCACTGAACGGAATGGTGTGGACGATGCCGTCGATGTCCCGCAGGCGCACGGTGCGGATGGTCAGGCCTTCGACCGTGCCGAGGTGGCCGCCGACATCCACGTAGTCGTCGATGGCCAGTGAGTCTTCGATGATGATGAACAGCCCGGTAATCAGGTCGGCTACCAGCGATTGCGCACCAAAGCCGATGGCCAGGCCGATCACACCGGCACCGGCCAGCAGGGGCGTGACGTTCATGCCCATGTTCGCCAGGGCAACGATCAGCGCGACAATGAAAATGGCCACGAACAGCACGTTGCGAATCAGCGGCATCATCGTCTGCGCGCGGGCATTGGCCAGGCCTTTGCGCGAGCGGGTCAGTGCGTGGTGCACAGCGGTGTCGCTGAGAATCCAGATCAGCCAGGCGAACAGCAGCGTGCCGGCGAGGCTGAACAGCTTGACGCTGACTTCGTGGCCGTCGCCTTCGGTAAAGCGGATCAAGGACATGCCCCAGACCCGCAGGCCGAGCTCGATAAAGGCCAGCCACACCAACAGGTGGAGGATTGTGTAGAAGAAGTTTTTCAACCGTTCCGAATACACGGCGTAACGCCGGATGCCACGCTGGGGCTTGAGGGCGTGGCGGCGTACCAGGCCGTTGATGACCATGCACAACACCAACAGCACGGTGCAGATTAGCGACTGGCGCAGGGCCGTGCTGGTGTCGCCGGCGGAAATGAACGTCGCGAACAGGGAAATGGCCACCAGCACCAGCGCCGGCACGTACCAGAAGGTGCCGAGAATCGACAGGGTGTCGTTGAGGGCGCGGCGGGTCAGGCGTCGGGACAGCGGCTGGTTGCGGATCAGGTGGGCGATCGGGCGGCGGAAACGCAAGATGAACCGGGCCGTGGACAAAGCTGCCAGGACATTGGCAATCGTGGCAGCCGTATGGGCCAGATGGCTGCCGAGGCTGTCGACCAGTTTTGGATCGCTCAGCGCTTCGCCAAACGCAGCGAAACTGCCGATCAGCCACAGCGGTCGAAACGCCTGGTGCCGCAGAATGTACAAGGCGCGGTGGCGGTGTGGGCCGTCGAGCAGGGAAAAGGCAATCACGCAGATGGCCGAGAAGCAGGTGCCGACGACCAACGCATAGGCCAGCACCATGGCCAGGCTTTTGCCCAGGGACGAGGGCAGGGCATAGCTCATGTAGATCGTGATCACCAGGGCGATCAGCCATGGCCCGAGCTTGCGCAAGGCAAAGCGCAACATGTCCAGGGCACGGGGGTGTTGCGGCAGTTCTTCAGTCAGGCCGAAACGCATGCGCACGCGGTGGCTGATCCAGATGAGCGCGGCGGCCAGCAGGCTCCAGACCATCAGGATCATGGCGAACGCAAAAAGCATCGGCAGCCATTCATTGGCCGGCAGCGCCAGCGCCATCAACTCTTCCTGGGCCTGGTCGAACTCGCTGGACCAGCGCGTGAGCGGACTGTCGTCGCCGGAAAATTTCTTTTCGATCGTGGCCAGGGTTCCGCCAATCAGGCCCAGCACGCCTTCTTCGGTAGTCGGCTGGGCCTTTTTGGTGGTGTCACGCAGCCTTTTCAGATCGGCCAGCAGCTTGGTGCGTTGCTGATCGTTTTCCAGTGACTTGATCACTTCGTCCAGGGACTGCCCCAGCGGTTCCTGTGCTTCGGGCTGCGCCTTGGCCTGGCTGCCGAGCAGGCTCGGCAGGCCGGCCGCCTGGGCAGGTGCCACTGGCAGTAGCATCAGGCAGACAAGGAAAAAATACGGAAGGGCAAAAAGACGAGCGAACACTAGGCGGTCAACCTCGCAACGAGCGGATCGACCGAGTGTACGAGCCCGTCAAAATCAATGCGAGCCAAGGGCGATGAATTATTCGTTGAGTTTGGCGAGGATCTTGATCACCACGGTGGCGAGGATGGTCAGCATGCCGATCCACATGGCGAACACACCGGCGTTTTTGTCGCGAAAGTTGAAGCCGACGGCCAGCAGGAGCATCCCGGCAAGAATCGGGATCAGCATGGCGTGAAAGGTGGACATCGAAATCATGGAGACAGCCTTGTCGAAGGGATACTTGAAGTCTAGGCCGCTTTTGACGCGGCCGAATGATGTGTGTGTAGGAGCGAGCTTGCTCGCGATGGATTTCAGGGCGCCGCGTCTATCCAGAAGGCACCCATAATCGTTCACGTCCATCGCGAGCAAGCTCGCTCCTACAGGGGTTACGGCAACTCGCGGCAGGCGTAGAACGCGCTCAGTACCTTGACCAGGTGCGCCAGGTCGTGGCTGCCGCACAGTTCGCGGATCGAGTGCATGGCGAACGTCGGCAGGCCGATGTCCACGGTGCGCACGCCCAGGTGACTGGCGGTGATCGGGCCGATGGTCGAGCCACAGCCCATGTCGCTGCGCACCACGAAGCTTTGCACCGGCACTTCTTCAGCCATGCACAGATGACGGAAGAACCCGGCGGTTTCGCTGTTGGTGGCGTAGCGCTGGTTGCTGTTGACCTTGATCACCGGGCCGGCGTTGAGTTTCGGGCCGTGGTTGGCATCGTGCTTGTCGGCGTAGTTCGGATGCACGCCGTGGGCGTTGTCAGCCGAAACCAGCAGGGATTTCTGAATCGTGCGTACGAATTCATCACCTTCAGGCAGCAGGCGACGCAGGGTTTGCTCAAGCATCGGGCCGTCGGCACCGCAGGCCGAGCAGGAGCCGACTTCTTCGTGGTCGTTGCAGACCAGCACGCAGGTTTCGTCGGTGTCGGCCGTCAGCAACGCTTGCAGGCCGGCGTAGCACGACAGCAGGTTGTCCAGGCGCGCGCCAGCGATGAAGTCGCCATGCAGGCCAATGACTGCAGCGCTTTGGGTGTCGTAGAAACTCAGCTCGTAATCGAGTACCACATCGGCATTCAGGCCGTGTTCGCGGGCGAGCTGGTCGGTGAGTACCGCGCGGAAGTCCACCCGCTCGTCACCGGCGAATTGCGCGAGGATCGGCGGCAGTTCGGTCTGGGCGTTGATGGCCCAGCCCATGTTGGCTTCGCGGTTGAGGTGAATTGCCAGGTTCGGAATGATCGCGACCGGGGCCTTGAAGTCGATCAACTGGCTCTCGACCTTGCCGTCACGCCGGAAGGTCACGCGGCCGGCCAGGGACAGGTCGCGGTCGAACCACGGTGCCAGCAGTGCGCCGCCATAGACTTCGACACCCAGTTGCCAGAAGCCCTGGCGCTGCAGCTCCGGTTGCGGTTTGACGCGCAGGCACGGGCTGTCGGTGTGGGCGCCGACCAGGCGAATGCCGCCGTGCAGCGGCGAATGGCGGCCCATTTTGATCGCGACAATCGAAGAGTCATTGCGGGTGACGTAGTAGCGACCGTTGGCTTCGGTATTCCACGGCTCGCGCTCGTCGAGGCGTTGATAGCCCGCCGCTTCCAGGCGCTGAACAAGGCTGGCGGTGGCATGGAACGGGGTAGGGGAGGCCTTGAGGAAATCGATCAGGCCTTGGTTCAACTCTTCGCGCATAAAGTAGCTCCAGACAGCAGTGGCGCCAGTTTAACGTATTGGCTTGGTAAATGGCGTCGCACTGAATGGCGGGGATGGCCACGGAAATCGAATCTGGAGGAGATCCCTGTGGGAGCGAGCTTGCTCGCGATGGCGGAGTGTCAGCCAGCATCAATGTTGGATGTGCCGGCCTCATCGCGAGCAAGCTCGCTCCCACAGGGTTTTGCGTAAAGTGCCTAGAACGGTGCCGGGCACTCGAAGCGCAGGCGCTCGCCGGTCTGGGGATGGGTGAAGGTCAGCATGCTCGCGTGCAGGCACAAGCGCGGCCAGGCCGCCAGCGCCTGCTCGTGGGCATAGAGGCCGTCACCCAGCAGCGGATGACCGATCGAAAGCATGTGTACGCGCAACTGGTGGGAGCGGCCGGTGATCGGTGTCAGCTCAACGCGGCACCAGTCGCCGCAACGCTCCAGCACGCGCCAGAAGGTCAGCGCATGTTTGCCGAATTCATGGTCGACCACATGCCGCGGCTTGGTTGGCGGGTCGTAGCGCAAGGGCAGGTCGATGCTGCCGCTGTCCAGTTCCGGCTGACCCCAGCACAGGGCGGTGTAGGCCTTTTCGGTCTCGCGGTCGTGAAATTGCCGGGACAGCTCGCGATGGGTATCCGGGTCGCGGGCCAGCAGGATGATGCCGGACGTTTCCCAGTCCAACCGATGGACGATTCGCGCTTCCGGGTAGCCGTTTTCCTGCAGGCGGGTAATCAGGCAGTCCTTGTTGTCATCGGCCCGGCCAGGGACGGAGAGCAACAGGGTCGGTTTGTTCACCACCAGTACGGCAGCGTCCTGATGGATGATGTGGATGTTGGACAACGGCATTAAAACAGCCTCGTAACAAACGCCAACGGCGGCTCAGGCCCCTCGTTCCCCGTAGGAGCTGCCGCAGGCTGCGATCTTTTGATTTTGCATTTCAAAAACAAGATCAAAAGATCGCAGCCTGCGGCAGCTCCTACAAAGGCCCGAGGGGCCTGAGCCGCCGTGGCTCCTGGCGGATCGACTCAGCGATCAGGCAGGGTGATGTTGAGTTCCAGAATCGAGCAGCTGCCCTGGCTTTCCAGTGCGACATGCACGTCATCGGACCCGATATTGACGTACTTGCGGATCACCTCGACCAGTTCCTTCTGCAAGGCCGGCAGGTAGTCCGGGGTGCTGCGTTGGCCGCGTTCGTGCGCCACGATGATCTGTAGACGCTCTTTCGCTACCGACGCGGTGCTTTGCTTTTTGTTGGCACGAAAGAAGTCAAAAAGGTTCATTGCTTAGTTGCCTCCAAACAGGCGCTCGAAGAATCCCTTCTTCTGTACATCAAGGAATCGATGATCCACGGTCTTGCCCAGCAGGCGGTCAACGGTATCGCTGTAGGCCTGGCCGGCATCGCTCTGGTCGTCGAGAATCACCGGAACGCCCTGGTTGGATGCCTTGAGCACCGCCTGGGATTCAGGGATCACGCCGAGCAGGGTCACCGAAAGGATTTCCTTGACGTCTTCTACGCCGAGCATTTCGCCTTTGCTCACACGCTCCGGGTGATAACGGGTAATCAGCAGGTGTTCCTTGATCGGGTCTTCGCCGCGTTCTGCACGACGGGACTTGCTGGCCAGCAGGCCAAGCATGCGGTCGGAGTCACGTACCGAGGAGACTTCCGGGTTGGTCACGACGATCGCTTCATCGGCGAAGTACATGGCCAGGTGGGCGCCTTTCTCGATGCCCGCCGGGGAATCGCAGACCACGAACTCAAAGTCTTCCTTGAGTTGCATCAGGACTTTTTCCACGCCTTCGACGGTCAGCGCGTCTTTGTCGCGGGTCTGGCTGGCGGCCAGTACGTAGAGGTTTTCCAGGCGCTTGTCTTTGATCAGGGCCTGTTGCAGGTTGGCTTCGCCGTTGACCACGTTGACGAAGTCATACACCACGCGGCGCTCGCAACCCATGATCAGGTCGAGGTTACGCAAGCCCACGTCGAAGTCGACGATCACTGTTTTGTGGCCGCGCAGAGCGAGGCCGGTACCGATAGCGGCGCTGGTGGTGGTCTTACCCACACCACCCTTGCCGGATGTAACCACGAGAATCTTGGCCAAGGTGTTTCACCCCTAAGGAAAAAGGACTTTTCAGCCCCTGAAAAACATCTCCTGAAAAACTACTGCAGTCGGACAGCCTTGGCTGGAATCGGGTTTTAAGCGGCGTTTACCCCCGGTAAACACTGCTTTCGGCCTTTTCCTACTTCGTTTGAGCCGTTTTCGCTACGTTTTAGAGATGCTTGGAAAATGCGGCAGTATCCGTTAAAGCCGAATGATGTTCAACACGTCGCCGGACAGGCTGACCTGCACACCCGAACCCCACAGAGGATCGCGGCGCAGATCTTCGGAAACCTTGTAATGCCCGGCGATGGAGATCAGTTCAGCACTCATTTGCTGACAGAAAATCCGCGCCTTGGTGTCGCCCTTGACGCCGGCCAACACACGACCACGCATCGGGCCGTATACATGGATGTTGCCATCGGCGAGAAGTTCCGCCCCCGGGCTGACCGAGGAGATCACCACCAGATCGCTGCCCTGGGCATAGATCTGCTGGCCACCGCGTACCGGCGAGGTGATGATTTTGGTCGGCTTGATGGTCGGCTCGGGCGGTTTTTCCGGTTTTTTCTTCGGTTCGCCTTCGGTCAGGTCCAGTGGACGCTCCCGGGCGCCGGAGGGCGGCAGCACCGGCAGGTCGACCGCAATGGCGGCGGCAATGTCTTCGATGCGGCTGGCGCGGATCGCCAGGGTGCGCAGGCCATGCTGGCGGCACACGCGCATCAGGCCGGGCAGATCGACGGCGCCTTCGTTGGCCGGGAGTTTGTCCAGGGCCAGTACCAGTGGCGCGTTGCTGAAGAAGTTGGGCGCCTGGGCGACCTTGGCGGCCAGTTGCCGATCAAGGCTTTCCAGGTCGTTACGGGCCAGTTCCAGCACCGTAATGGCCAGCATGCTGCCCTTCAACTGGAACACGGGATCTTGGTCTAGCGGTTCGGTTTGGCTCATGGTCGGCATACAACGACTTGTCACTAAAAGTGCCGAGACTTATAACGAGAACGCCCGCAGGCCGCAAGCCGGGTCGAACGATGTAGAATGCGCGGCCATTGTCATTCCGGAAGCATTAATGGACCGCCCGCGTTTTCGAAAAGCATTTCTATCTCCACGTTTCTGGCCACTGTGGTGTGGCCTGGGGCTGTTGTGGCTGATCGTCCAGTTGCCGTATCCGGCACTGCTGTGGATCGGTCGCGTCCTGGGTTCATTGATGTATCGCGTGGCCGGCGACAGACGGCGCATTGCCAAGCGCAACCTGGAACTGTGTTTTCCGGAAAAAACCGCCGCCGAACGCAAACGCCTGCTCAAGGAAAACTTCGCCTCCACCGGTATCGCATTTTTTGAGATGGCGATGAGCTGGTGGTGGTCGCGCAAACGCCTGGCGAGTCTCGCTCACGTTGAAGGGCTGGAGTATCTGCAGCAGGCCCAGCGCGAAGGCAAGGGCGTGATCCTGATGGCGCTGCACTTCACCACGCTGGAAATCGGCGCGGCATTGCTCGGTCAGCAGCACACCATCGACGGCATGTACCGCGAGCACAAGAATCCGCTGTTCGACTACATCCAGCGCCAGGGCCGCGAGCGGCACAACCTCGATTCGCTGGCGATAGAGCGTGAAGACGTGCGCGGCATGCTCAAGTTGCTGCGCTCGGGCCGCGCGATCTGGTATGCACCGGATCAGGACTACGGCGCCAAGCAAAGCATCTTCGTGCCGCTGTTCGGCATTCAGGCGGCGACCGTCACCGCCACGAGCAAGTTTGCGCGGCTGGGCAAGGCGCTGGTGGTGCCGTTCACCCAGGAACGCCTGGCGGACGGCAGCGGTTATCGCTTGGTGATCCATGCGCCGCTCGAAGGCTTCCCCGGTGAAACCGAGGAAGAAGACTGCATTCGCATCAACCAGTGGATCGAAGGCGTCCTGCGCGAATATCCCGAGCAATACCTGTGGGCCCACCGCCGCTTCAAGAGCCGTCCACCGGGCGAGCCGAAGCTGTACGCCAAACGCCGTTGAACCCCGATCCCCTGTAGGAGCGAGCCTGCTCGCGATGGTGGTCAACGATTACGCGGGGCATCTGACACTCCGCAGAATTTTCATAACCATCGCTCGCAAGCTCGCTCCCACAAGGGAACAGGCCGTAATAACGAAACCCCATCAAGCACCATGGAGAGTTGTGCATGAGTCCAGCTGAACCGGTTACAGGGCTGATTCTTTCCGGCGGCGGGGCTCGGGCGGCTTATCAGGTCGGGGTGCTGGCGGCGATTGCCGAATTGCTGCCGCCGGGGGCGAGCAATCCGTTTCCCGTGATCGTCGGCACCTCGGCGGGCGCGATCAACGCCGTCAGCCTCGCCAGCGGGGCAATCGACTTTCGTCATGCCATCCAACGCCTGACGGCCTTCTGGCAGGGCTTTCGCAGCCCTCTGGTATTGCGCAGCGACTGGCCCGGGGTCATTCGCCAGGCCACTCGCTTTGTCAGCCACAGTTTGCTCGGCATCGGCTCCCAGGTTCCGGTGGCGCTGCTCAACAGTTCGCCGCTGCGGGATCTGCTCAACGACAAGCTGCATATGGGTGGCATCGCCGAAGCGATCGCCCAGAAGCAATTGCATGCGGTGGCGGTCACGGCGTTCGGCTATGAGTCCGGCCAGGCCGTCACCTTTTATCAGGGTGGCGGCAAGATCGATGCCTGGTTGCGTCATCGACGCATTGGCGTTCCCACCCAACTGTCGGTTGAACACTTGCTCGCCAGTTCGGCGATTCCGCTGCTGTTCGCCCCGGTGAAAATCGGCGAAGAGTATTTCGGTGATGGCGCAGTGCGTCAGTCGGCACCGATCAGCCCGGCGCTGCATCTGGGCGCCAGTCGGGTGCTGGTGGTGGGCGTCAGCGGCAACCCCCGCGGTATCGACCCGCAACAACCCTTGCAGCGCAGCTACACCGGTCAGCAGCCGACACTGGCGCAGATCGGTGGGCACATGCTCAACAGTACGTTCATTGACAGCCTGGAAAGTGACATCGAGCTGTTGCAGCGCCTGAACCAGTTCAGTCACCTGATGCCTGACGGCACACCGACTCGCGCATTGGGCGTGGCGCCGGTGGACGTGCTGGTGATTTCACCGAGCCAGCCGATCGACGAGATTGCCGCACGACATCGTCAGGAATTGCCGCCGGCATTACGCTTGTTTTTACGCGGACCGGGCGCGACCAAGACCAGCGGGGCAGGGGTGCTGAGCTATCTGTTGTTCGAGGCGGGGTACTGCAGCGAGTTGATCGAACTGGGGCGGCGAGATGCGTTGGCCAAGCGCGGAGAGTTGAGCCGGTTTCTCGGGCTCTCGGTGGCTGAGGCCGTTTGAACTGTCAGATCTGACAGTAGCTGTGGTCAGGTTTTTTCATCAGATTGAAGCCCTCAGGCAGAGGGTTCGAAGATGGCGGCTGCACAATGGATTGATGCTCACACACCGAGCCTGTCGGTGGTGGATTCACGCGGTTTGGCTGTGCGAAATGTCGCCTATTGCCGTCATCCACGGAACCCGTCCATTGAGACTCGCATCACCCGCAATCACTTTGACGCTGCCGGACGGCTGGTGGCTTCCTGGGATCCACGATTGTGGGGCACCGCGCCAAGACCGAACCTCGCCACGACGCACAATCTACAAAGTCAGCCTCTGCTGGTCGACAGCGTCGATGCCGGTTGGCAACTGAGTTTGCTGGATCAGGCCGGTATGGCGCGCTCGTTCTGGGACGGTCGCGGGAGCCAGCGGCACACTGAGTTCGATGGGCTTCAGCGTCCGACGAGCGTGACTGAGCAGATGAGGGATGAGATGTCGCGCGTCTCCGAGCGTTTTGCTTACGGCGGTGCGGGAGAAGAGTCTGCTGTTTATAACCAATGTGGCCAACTGATTCGCCATGACCATCCGGCTGGCCGGCACAGCCTTTGCGAATATGGCGTGGGTGGTTGGCTTCTGGCGGAAGAAACCCGCTTCATGCTCGATCTGGACCCGCCGGATTGGTCGGCCGAATCCGCCGATGCGCGCCTGGAGGACGAGGTTTTCAGGACCGTTCAACAGCATGGGCCTTCAGGGAAAATGCTCTGCCAGACGGACGCCAGGGAAAACATGCGAACCTTCGCTTACAACCTGTCTGGCGAGTTGCTGGAAACCCGACTGAGGTTGGCTGGCGCTTCCGGCCCTCCTCAAGTACTGGTGGGTGACATCCGATATGACGCCCTTGGCAAGGTTGAAAGTGAGCTTGCGGCAAATGGCGTCCTGACTGCAGCCCGGTACGCGGCTGAAGATGGGCGGCTGGCCGGATTGCTCTCTTGCGATGCCCGAGGCGAGCCGCTTCAGCACCTCGAATATGCCTACGATCCGGTTGGCAATATCTCAAGTGTCGAAGACAAGGTGGCGTTGACGCGCTATTTCAATCATCAGCGGATCGACCCGATCAACCGCTATCGCTATGACAGCCTGTATCAACTGGTTGAAGCCACTGGCCGGGAAGTCAGCCAGCCCGGTCATGGTCCCGCATTACCTGCCTGGCAAACCACACCGTTGGACCCCAACCAACTGCGCAATTACACGCAATCCTTCAACTACGACGCTGCCGGCAATTTGCAGACTCGTCACCATAGCGGTGCGGAAACGTTTGAGATGTTTACCTCGCCCGACAGCAATCGCAGCGTTGCGGAGGAAGGCAATCTGGCGGATGGCTTCGATGCCAATGGCAATCAGCGGGAACTGTTGCGCGGTCAGGCAATGAGTTGGGACATTCGCAATCAATTGAGTCGCGTGACGATGGTGCGGCGTGAGGATGGGCCCGACGATACCGAGTGTTATTTCTACGACAGTCCCGGGCATCGACTGAGAAAAGTCCGACTCACCGAGACGGCTCGTCGCACACTGCGTGCTGAAGTACGTTACTTGCCGGGGTTGGAAATCCATCGGGATACGGCTAACGGCGAAGAGCGGCATGTGCTCAGTGTCGAGGCGGGGCTTGGCCGTGTGCGGGCCTTGCACTGGGTTGAGAAATTGCCCAGGGGCGTACGCAATGACCAATTACGTTTTTGCCTGAGTGACCATCTGAACTCGTGCACGCTGGAGTTGGATGAACTGGGAGCGCTGCTGAGTAGGGAAGTTTATTACCCATTTGGTGGGACAGCGGTGTGGGCGGGGGCAAGCGAGACCGAAGCTAAGTACAAGACAATTCGTTACTCGGGTAAAGAACGGGATGCGACGGGGCTTTATTATTATGGGTTTCGTTATTATGCGCCTTGGTTACAAAGGTGGGTGAGTCCTGATCCAGCGAAAGATATTAATGGGCTAAATCTGTTTTCTTTTTGTGGTGATAGCCCTGTTTGTCGATCGGATAAAAACGGGTTGTATTGGCCCGAGCTCAGGGTTTCTCTTGGTTATGGTGGTATTGGTGAGTTGGATGCTATAGCAGGAGAGTACGGGGATGACGCAAGAAAAGTTGTCAGGAGTGGCTATGATAATGCAGTCGCAAGCTTAAATACGGTTTTAAG
This sequence comes from Pseudomonas sp. GM33, assembly GCF_000282295.1. Classification (NCBI taxonomy): domain Bacteria; kingdom Pseudomonadati; phylum Pseudomonadota; class Gammaproteobacteria; order Pseudomonadales; family Pseudomonadaceae; genus Pseudomonas; species Pseudomonas sp. GM33. Next base: position 27,579 of record NZ_AKJO01000086.1, on the reverse strand, counting down.
CGAGTTGGAATTTACTAAGGAGGAGATTGTTCCGGAGCTTGTGCTGGCCAGAGGGCTTGCTGTGGATAATTTTGGGATGGATGTCGATTTTGATAATCTGATCTCTAACTTAAAAACGTTGCGGGGTGCATTGGAGTTTTACAGTGATAACTTGCAATATAATGTGTTGGTTGAACGTTCCGATCCGCTAACGGTGGTCGGTAATGTCTTGGGTGCCTCTAAGAAGCTCTACGCAGGGGTACGTATTCTCCCATTTGATCCCTATAAACGAATGGCTATTTCGGAAAAGGAATTGAACAGCGTCGAGACATTGCATGTTGCTCTACTCCATGCGGCCGCTATTGATGCGCTGGGCGCTCATGAAATAATGCCGTATGAGAGAGGGTATCCCATGGTCGCAGAAAATTTATCTCACATGAAAGAATACGAGTTGTGGGTTGGAAGTTTTGACTCTGAAATTGCCGCGCGTTCACGAAAATCCTTATCTGATAAATCTTTGATGCAGTATTTTGGCAGTAAATCGCAGTTGGGGATCGAGTTTGCTATGGCGTTAGAACCGTCACGAAGGACCAGGTTTTTAATGAATGATGCGGGGACCATTTCTAACTATGTGGTCGAGGCTTTTACCGCTTTGCGGAGAGTTAGTAATCGATTTGATGTGGTGGCTGGGCCAGCTACAAAAAGCTGAATTAGTCAGTTCGTCTTTTTAAAATGTCAGCATGCTTGAGCCGTTCTATTTTTGAATGAGGCATCAAACATGCTGACAAAGCGGATCTTGATTAGAAGTGAACCTTAACCAGGAAACTGGTCACGCTCTGATCCGTCTTGAAGCCTTGGCTGTCTTCAATCCCGTACTTGTTTTTCCAGTAGTCATACTCGACACCGACGTACAACTGCTTGGCACCCAGGTTCAGCGCCTTGCCCAGGTCGTATTTGACCTGTGGGTTGAAGTGCAGGTTGGCGTGGTATTCGCCTTTGCTGTTGACGTCGTTGTCGACGACCCAGTCCATGAAACCGTCGATCAGCACGTCCGATTCACCCACCGGGATGGTGTAGGACCAGACCGGCGAGACCTGCCAGATGTTGTCGCCCGGGCGGTCGCCTTCGGTGTGACGGTTGTAGAAGTTCAACTGGAAGTAGTCGAAGCCCGGGATGGCCAGGTCGAAGCCAGGGCCGATCAGGTACGACTCGGTGTCGTCTTCGCCGAACTCGTAGGTCATGGCCAGCAGAACGTCCTTGATCGGGCCTAACTCGAACTTCTGGTCGAAGATCTTGTTGAACGACAGGCGCGGGCTGAGCTCGCCATAGTGGGTGTTTTCACCCGCGAAGTGGTCTTCCTTGCCGTTGTAGAAGATCTTGTCGATGAAGAAGAAGTTGTCGCCGTACTTCCAGCCATCGGCGTGTTCGAAGGTCACCGTCTGCTGGATGCGCGGGTTGACCTGGAAGTCCTTGCCATACAGGTAGGTCAGGCTGTTGGTCTGCCACTGCAGCAAATCGCCGGCCATGGCCTGGCCCCCGGCCAGCATCGACCCCGCCAGCATCAGGCTAGTGCACGTACGTTTCATTCGGTTGCTCCCAAAAAGTAGGTGGTTCCACGTTATTTTTTTAAGGTCGGCGCTCTGGTGTGGCGCCTGTTTCCGTAGCGGTAAAAAATCATCCAGTCGGTCAGCTTTGGTGCTGTTAGCAAGAGCTGAGCCAAGGCTTTCAAAAAGCAAAAAAACTCCCGCTCGACGGCTCAAGAGCAGTCGATTGAGAGGGGTTTTGGGGTGCCTTGGTGCCTGCCAGCGCCGGGATAAGTTGGCCTGCTGGTCAGGTTTTACATCCGGGCTTTTTTTTAAACCGGATTCGGGCGGCCGCGGAGAATACTGACTCCTCGGCCAGGTCTCAAGTGCTCCGCAACGGCGCACCGACGACAGGTTTGGCGCACGGTTGCGGGGCAACATCAGAAATGCACCTTCACCAGCAGGCTGGTGGTGTTTTCATTGGTGTCGAATTTGCCGCTGTTTTCGATGCCGTACTTGTCTTTCCAGTAGCTGTATTCGGCGCCGACGTACACCTGTTTCTCCCGCCAGCCCAGGGCTTTGCCCAGGTCGTACTTGATCTGCGGGTTGAAGTGCAGGTTGGCGTGATAGGTGCCATGGGCGTTCTGGTCGTTATCCACGACCCAGTCCATGTAGCCGTCGATCAACAGGTTCGAGTTGCCCAGTGGCAGGGTGTAGGACCAGGCCGGCGTGATCTGCCAGACGTCGTCGCCGGGACGCGAGCCTTCGGTCTGGCGGTAGTAGAAGTTCAAGGTGAAAAAATTGAAGCCCGGTACCGCGAGGTCGAATCCGGGGCCGATCAGGTAGGCCTCGGTGTCGTCTTCGCCGTTCTCGTAGGTCATGGCCAGCAGCACGTCCTTGATCGGGCCGAATTCGAAGCGACGGTCGAGGATCTTGCCCAGGGAGAGGCGCGGGCTGAACTCGCCGTAGTAGGCGTGGACGCCTTTGTTCCGGTCTTTCTCGCCGTTGTAGTAGGTGCTGTCGATGAACATGAAGTTGTCACCGTACTTCCAGCGATCGGCGTGTTCGAAGGTTATCGTCTGCTGGATCGACGGGTTGACCACGAAATCCTTGCCGTACAGATAGCTCAGGCTGTTGGTTTGCCACAGCAGTAAATCGCCGGCCATGGCCTGACTCGCAGCCAGCAGGCCAGCACCCAACAGCAGGTTGGTTTGTGTCCGAATCATCTGTTGCTCCCTCTTGTTTTTATTTTTAAGGCGCAGGCAGCCCTTGCCCCTGTAGGAGCGAGCTTGCTCGCGATGGTCGCTAACGATTACGCGTGTTAGCTGGATGAACGCGGTGTTCTTGCGTTCATCGCGAGCGAGCTCGCTCCTACAGGGGGCAGTGCCTATTCAGTCAATGTTGGTGTGCTTGGCAGTCGTTGATGGCCGCGCGTTCGGCGCCACCGAGGATGTTGAACAGCAGGTTCAGCGTCAGCGCGCTGAGGGTGGCCATGGCGATGCCGCTGTGGGTGATCGGGCTCATCCACACAGGCAGGTGGGCGAAAAACTCCGGGCGCACCACGGGGATCAGGCCCATGCCGATGCTCACCGCCACCAGCAACTGGTTGCGACGGTCACCGATGTCGGCTTCCTGGAGAATCTTGATCCCGGTGGCGGCGACCATGCCGAACATTGCAATCGCTGCGCCACCCAGGACGGCCGGGGGGATCGAGGCCACCAGGAATGCGGCCTTGGGGAGCAGGCTCAGGACGATCAGCAAGCCGCCGGCGACGATGGTCACGGAGCGGCAGCGCACACCGGTCATCTGCACCAGGCCGATGTTCTGGGCAAAGGAGGAGTGGGTGAAGGTGTTGAAGAACCCGGCGAAGAACGAGGCGCCGGCATCGCACAGCAATCCGCGACGCAGCATCCGTGGGCAGACTTCCTGGCCGGTGATCTTGCCCAGCGCAAGAAACATCCCGGTGGACTCGACGAAAATGATCACCACCACCAGGCACATCGACAGGATCGGTGCGAGTTCGAATTTCGGCATGCCGAAGTGCAGCGGGGTGACGAATTGCAGCCATGGCGCCTGCGCCATGCCGCTGAGGTCGACCATGTCGAGCAGGCCGCAGAGCACGTAGCCCAGGCACATGCCGATCAGCACGGAAATATTGACCCAGAAGCCGCGCATGAAACGGTGGACCAACAGGATGGTGCCCAGCACGAGGGCGGCGATGGTCAGGTAGATCGGCGAGCCGAATTGAGCGGCGCTGGCACCGCCGCCGGCCCAGTTCACGGCCACGGGGAACAGCGACAAACCGATCGAGGTGATGACCGTGCCGGTCACCAGCGGCGGGAAGAAACGTACGACCTTGGACATGAACGGCGCGATCAGCATGCCGAAGAAACCGGCGGCGATGGTCGCGCCGAAGATCCCTTGCAGGCCGATACCGGGCATGCCGGCCATGGCGACCATGCTGCCGACGGCGGCGAAACTGGCCCCCATCATCACCGGCATGCGAATGCCCATGGGGCCGATGCCGAGGGACTGGACGATGGTGGCAATGCCGGCCACCAGCAGGTCGGCGTTGATCAGAAAGGCGATTTCTTCACGACTCAGGCCAGCGGCCTGTCCGATGATCAGCGGCACCGCGATGGCGCCACCGTACATCAGCAGAACATGTTGCAAACCGACCAGGATCAGTTGCAAGAGGGGCAAACGCTGAATGGCGGGTGCGTCGGGGATGCGCGCTGCGGATAGCTCGGACATGCAACACCTCGGATCTTTTTTATTCTTGTGATTTTGTGCGTCAGGCAAACCTGTGGGAGCGGGCTTGCTCGCGAAGAGGCCATAACATTCAACATCGTTGTTGACTGACCTGACGCTTTCGCGGGCAAGCCCGCTCCCACAGGATCTGTGTTGCCTGTGTGGGAGCGAGCCTGCTCGCGAAGCTTTTAACGATTAATTGGTCTGGGCTCCCTGCACAATCCAGGCACCGATCAGGTCACGTTCCTGCTGGGTCATCTGTGTAATGTTGCCCAGTGGCATGATCTGGCTGGTGACGGCTTGCGCCTGGATCCGCGGTGCGTTCTGGCGGATCTGCTCGGGGGTGTCGAACATCACACCGGCAGGGGCCGCACTGAACAGCGGGCTGGTGGGCTTGGCCGAGTGGCAAACCGCGCAACGTTCCTGAATCACGCTGTGCACTTTGTCAAAGCCTGGGCCGGCGTTGGACGCTTGCGCCGGAGCGGCTGGCGTTTCTGCAGGTTTGGCTTCAGCGGGTTTCAAACCACCGCCCACTGCGGTTTCCGGCAGCGGCTGGTATTCGATCTTCGCGGGTGCCTTGGCCACTTCCGGGCTGTTCAGCGGTGCAGGGCCGGTGACGTAAGCCAGGCTGATCATGCCGACGGCTGCGACTGGAAGCGTCCAGGCAAACTTGTGGCTGTCATGACGGGTGTTGAAGTAGTGACGCACCAACACTGCCAGTACCGCGATCCCGGCCAGGATCAACCAGTTGTACTGGCTGCCGTAGGTGCTCGGGAAGTGGTTGCTGATCATGATGAACAGCACCGGCAAGGTGAAGTAGTTGTTGTGACGCGAACGCAGCAGGCCTTTGGCCGGCAGGGCCGGATCCGGCGTGCGGTTCTCGGCGATCGCCGCCACCAGTGCGCGCTGTGCCGGCATGATGATGCGGAACACGTTGCCGACCATGATGGTGCCGATGATCGCGCCGACGTGCAGGTACGCACCGCGACCGCTGAACACCTTGCTGAAGCCATAGGCCGCGCCGATGATCAGCACGAACAGGATGAAGCCAAGCAGGGCAGGGCGTTTGCCCAGGGCCGAGTCGCACAGGAAGGAGTAGACGAACCAGCCGATGAACAGCGAGCCGATACCGATGGCCACGCCTTCAGGACCGCTCAGGGTACTGCCCGGAGCCAGCAGGTAGAGCGTCGGGTTGGAGTAGAACACCACGCACAGCAGCGCGATCCCCGACATCCAGGTGAAGTAGGCTTCCCATTTGAACCAGTGCAGGTTGTCCGGCATGGTCGGTGGGGCCAGCTTGTATTTTTCCAGGTGGTAGATACCGCCGCCGTGGATCGCCCACAAATCGCCGGCCAGGCCGGTTCTCGGGTTGACCCGGTTGAGGTTGTTTTCCAGCCAGACGAAATAGAACGACGCACCGATCCAGGCCACGCCAGTAATCATGTGAACCCAGCGCACGCTCAGGTTCAGCCATTCCAACAGATGTGCTTCCACAGTCTTTACCTCTCGCCTGTCACTCTGTTGTCGAGTGATCAGACCTTCTCTTATTGGTGGGGGGCGAGGATCAAACGCTCATCCTCTTTGAAAAAATGCTCATCGCAGTTATTGCCTGTGCCACTGCGATCAACCACCAGGAAGTCATCCCGCTTTTCGATCGTCAGCACCGGGTGGTGCCAGACGCCGCGATGGTAATTAATGCCCTGCCTGCCGTTGGTGACGAAGGCGCGGACCAAGCCTGATACAGGTTCATCGCCAAGTGGCGCGACCACGATCAGAAAGGGGTTGCCGAGCAGCGGAATGAAAGCCTGGCTGCCCAGCGGATGGCGCTCCAGCATGCTGACGGTCAGCGGCATGTCCTGCGCGTCGGCGCGGAAGATGCTGATGATCGCGTTGTCCTCTGGCGTAGCGGTTTCGACCGTGGCCAGTTTATGGAAGCGCATGGTCGAACCGTTGTTGATCATGAAGTGATCGCTGCCGTCGGTTTCGATCACGTCACCGAAAGGGGCGAAGGCTTCTTTGGTCAGCGGTTCAATCGTCAGTGTGCGCATGCTGTTCTAATCCGAATTCTGTGTTGTTTGTTTTGACGCCATCGCGAGCAAGCTCGCTCCCACAGTGGACTGTGGCGTTCACAAAACCTGTGGGAGCGAGCTTGCTCGCGATTGGGTTCAGCGCTTATTTAGCGACCTTGCCCAATACGCGCAGGCGGCTCACACCACCATCCGGGAACACGTTCAGGCGGATGTGGGTGATCGGGCCCAGTGCCTTGATCTGCTCGGCAAAGGTGTGTTCGGCGTGCATTTCCAGCTTCTGGCTTGGCAGCAGTTCGCGCCAGAACAGCGATTGGGTTTCGATCTGGCTGTCGGTGCCGCCCTTCACGAAGGCGCCCTGGATCGAGCAGCTGTCCGGGTAGTTGCCCTTGAAGTGCAGGGTGTCGACGATGACTTTCTCGACTTCACCGGCATGACCCAGCGCGACGATGACCCAGTCATTGCCCGGGGTACGGCGACGCGCGGTTTCCCAGCCGTCGCCCATGTTGATGCCACGGCCCGGGTTGAGGATGTTGCTCATGCGGCCGAAGTGTTCATCGGAGCAGGCGAGGGCGCGGCCACCGTTGAGGGCCGCGGCCAGGTCGACTTGCTCGTTGTCGCCGATGGCCGACCAGTCGCGGAACGGCACGCCGTACACACGCAGACGAGCCACGCCGCCATCCGGGTAGATGTTGAAGCGCAGGTGGCTGAAGGCCTGGTCGTTGCTGATTTCGTGGTAGTGGTGGCTGTTGCCTTGCAGCTCGACGGCGGACAGCACTTCAGTCCACTGGGTGTTTTCATCAGGCTCGCCCGACGCCAGGAAGCAGGCTTCCAGGGACGCCGATGGCGGGAAGTTGCCGGTGAAGAATGAAGTGTCGATGTCGACGCCCTTGATCGAACCCGGTACGCCCAGGCGGATCACGGCGCTGTCGAAGCCTTCGAAGCGCTTGCGGCGCGATTCCCAGCCGTCCATCCACTTGCCGTTGTCATCGAACACGCCCTCCTTCCATACGGCCGGGGTCGGTTGGAACAGACGGTTGGCGTCTGCGAACCAGTCATCGGTGACCGAGATGATTTTGGTGCCCAGGCGGGCGTCGGCCAGGTTGACGAACTTCTCGAAAGGTACGGCGTAAGCTTTCATTCTTCTTGTCTGCCTTTAAATAAGTGGCTTGGGATGCTTGCGAGGCCCTGTGCGGATTCGGCGTTCTTGAATTCGCTGGGCCAGGCTTGCTATAGGGTCAGTAATCGGAACAGGGCGATCTTGTTGATCTGCGCCAGCGCGCACTTGAACTCGGTGTCGACCGGGTTGTGGATGCGCGTTTCGAACGCTGCGAGGATCTGATGCCGGTTGCTGCCTTTTACCGCCATGATGAAGGGAAACTTGAACTTGGCTTTGTAGGCGTCGTTCAGCTCGGTGAAGCGCTGGAACTCTTCGGCCGTGCATTGGTGAATACCGGCGCCAGCCTGTTCATTAGTGCTGGCTTCGGTCAACTCGCCCTGGACGGCGGCTTTGCCGGCCAGGTCCGGGTGAGCGTTGATCAGAGCCAACTGGCTTTCGTGATCGGCGCTCAACAGGATGTCGCTCATGCGCTGGTGCAGGGTTTCGATCTCGTCGATCGAGGCGTCCTGGCCCAGGTCGAAGGCCTTTTCGGCCACCCATGGCGAATGTTCGTAGATGTCGGCGAAGGCTTTGACGAAGGCGTCGCGGCTCAATGTCGATGGTTTCAATGTTTGAAAGGCGCTCATTTTGCGGCCCCTTGGTACGGGTGGGTTTCCTGCCAGTGGCGCGCGATGTCGACGCGACGGCTGAACCACACCTGTTCATGACTTTTAGCGTATTCGATAAAGCGCTTGAGCGAAGCCAGACGCGCCGGACGGCCGATCAGGCGGCAGTGCAGGCCGATCGACAGCATCTTCGGTGCTTCGGCGCCTTCCGCGTAGAGCACATCGAACGCATCCTTGAGGTATTCGAAGAAGTCGTCGCCCTTGTTGAAACCCTGGACCTGGGTGAAGCGCATGTCGTTGGTGTCCAGGGTGTACGGGATCACCAGGTGCGGCTTGCCGGTCGGGTTGTTCGGCTCCCAGTAGGGCAGGTCGTCGTCGTAGGTGTCGCAGTCGTAGAGGAAACCGCCTTCTTCCATCACCAGGCGACGGGTGTTCGGACCCGTGCGGCCGGTGTACCAGCCCAGCGGGCGTTCGCCGGTGATTTCGGTGAGGATGCGGATCGCTTCGAGCATGTGCTCGCGTTCCTGGGTTTCGTCCATGTACTGGTAGTCGATCCAGCGGTAGCCGTGGCTGCAGATCTCGTGGCCGGCATCGACCATGGCGCGGATCACGTCCGGGTGACGCTGGGCGGCCATGGCCACGGCGAAGATGGTCAGTGGAATGTCGAATTCCTTGAACAGCTTCAGGATCCGCCATACGCCGGCACGGCTGCCATACTCGTAAAGGGATTCCATGCTCATGTTGCGCGCGCCTTGCAGCGGCTGGGCAGACACCATTTCCGACAGGAAGGCTTCGGATTCTTTGTCGCCGTGCAGGATGTTGCGCTCGCCGCCTTCTTCGTAATTGAGTACGAACGACAGGGCAATACGGGCATTGCCCGGCCAGTGTGGATGAGGAGGGTTACTGCCGTAACCGACCAGGTCGCGTGGGTAGTCAGCGCTCACTGCAGGCTTCCTTCTTGTTCGATGATGACGGTTGGTGTGACGTAGCTGAAGATTGGGTGGCAGGCTGGCGTCACAGCGATGGGCTGATTGTATACAACTTTATATTCACTTTGTAAGCCTGAATTTTTGCATTTTTAACCGACTGTCATCTTTTACTGCTATTGGCGTGAGCCTGCAAGAAATCTGCCTGACTGGTCAGTAATTTGATGAAGGCTTCATGGACTGTGCTGTTCGGCGGGAAATCGGCGGTAAATGTGCAGGTGCCGGGTATGGCGCGAAAAATGTCGTTTTTATTGTGTACAATTTTTTTGAAAAGTGTCTTAATCAGTCGCTCGCCGCAACTTTTCGTGCTCCGAATCGGTGCGGTCTCCTTTTCAACTGACTTCGGGAGGCGCGAAGTCTGACTGCTCCACGCAGGCAGGCGCGCAGAATCAATGGGACGTTTGACTACACACGTTTTGGACGCAGCACACGGTTGCCCGGGCAGCTCGATCAAGGTCGAGTTGTACCGTGTTGAAGGATCGCACCTGGAATTGGTCGCCAGCGCGATAACCAACAGCGATGGCCGTGTCGATGCACCGCTGCTGCAAGGCGATGACTACCGCACCGGGGTCTACCAGGTTCAGTTTCATGCCGGCGATTACTACCGCGCCCGCGGCGTCAAGCTGCCGGAGCCGGCCTTCCTGGATGTCGTGGTGCTGCGTTTCGGCATCTCCGCCGAGCAGGATCACTACCACGTGCCGTTGTTGATTTCGCCTTACAGCTACTCCACCTATCGCGGCAGCTGATCCCCCAGGCAGCTGCTGCACCCTGGAAGCGACTGCGCATATAGCTTCTTTGGTCTTTCGCCCGCTCACACTGCGGGCTTTTTTTCGTCTGTAGGAGCGAGCTTGCTCGCGATGGAGGCCCAGACAACGCGGGCATTCAGATGGCCCGCGTCATCGTTGACGTCCATCGCGAGCAAGCTCGCTCCTACAGCTGTTTAGCGGCTCAGCAGGGACGCAGCCCCCGCACCACTGAACAACCCGGCACTGATCCGGTTGAACCAGCTCTGCCCCTTGCCACTGCGCAGATACCGCGCCGCACCATGGGCGCCGAGGCCGTAGGCGAGCTTGCACAGCAGGTCGAGCAGGGTCCAGGTCGCAATCATCACCAGCAGCTGCGGCAGGAACGGCTGTTCGGCACTCAAGAACTGCGGCAGGAAAGCGGCGAAGAACAGGATGTCCTTCGGGTTGCTGGCGCCCAGCATGAACGCACGCCCGAACAGCGCACGAAAGCGTGGCACCGGCGCAGCCTGTGGCACTTCAGCGCCATGGGAAGGCAGGCGCGATTGCTGCCAGCTCTGCCAGGCGAGGTAGAACAGGTAAAGGGCACCCAGAATCTTCAGGGCGTTGAACAGCTGTTCCGACGCCAGCAACAACGCACCCAGGCCTAGCGCCGAAGCACTCAGCAGGCAGATCGATGCGGACACGCCGCCGAGAAAGGCCGGGTAAGAGCGGCGCAGGCCGTAATTCAGACTGTTGCTGATCATCAGCAAAGACAGCGGCCCCGGGATCAGGATCACTATCAGCGCAGCGCCGCTGAACAGCAGCCAGGTTTCCAGACTCATCACTTTCCTCCATTTGCACAAAAGCCTCACCCGACGGGGTGAGGCTGTTTTGAAGCGGGTCCCGCGTAAGGCTTACAGGAAGATGAACTTGGCGATGAAGATCGCGCAGAGCACCCACAGGCTGACGGAGATTTCCTTGTACTTGCCGGTGCCGGCCTTCAACGCCACGTAGGTGATGAAGCCCAGCGCGATGCCATCAGCGACTGAGAAGGTCAGTGGCATCATGATTGCGGTGACGATCGCCGGAATGCTGTCGGTCGCTTCATCCCATTCGATGTGGGCCATGCCGCCCATCATCAGCATTGCGACATAAATCAGTGCGCCCGCGGTGGCATAGGCGGGAATCATGCCGGCCAGTGGTGCGAAAAACATTGCCGCTATAAATAGCACACCCACGGTGACTGCGGTAAGACCAGTCCGACCACCCGCAGCGACACCGGCAGCACTTTCCACGTAGCTGGTGACCGGTGGAACGCCGACTACTGCACCGAATACGCTGGAAGCACTGTCGGCTTTCATGGCGCGGGAGAGGTTTTCGATCTTGCCGTCAGCGCCCACCAGGTTGGCGCGCTGGGCAACCCCCATCAAGGTGCCGGCGGTGTCGAACATGTGTACGAAGAGGAACGCCAGGACCACGCTGATCATGCTGACGTTGAACACGCCGGCGACGTTCATGGCCATCCAGGTCGGAGCCAGGCTTGGCGGGGCCGACATGATGCCCTCGTAGTGCACCAGGCCCAGACCCCAGCCAGCGAGGGTCACGGTGATGATGCTGATGAGGATCGCGCCGAACACCTTGTGATAGCTGAGGATGGCGATCATCAGGAAGCACACGGCGGCGAGTAGCGGGCCGGGTTCGCGCAGGGAACCGAGCTTGATCAGCGTGGCCGGGCTATCGACGACGATACCCGCGGTTTTCAGGCCGATCAGCCCCAGGAACAGACCCACGCCGGCGCCCATGGCGAAGCGCAGGCTGACCGGAATGCTGTTGAGCAGCCATTCGCGGATCCGCGAGAAGGTCAGGATCATGAACAACACACCGGACACAAACACCGCACCGAGGGCGGTTTCCCAGTTGTAGCCCATGGTGCCGACCACGGTGTAGGTGAAGAAGGCGTTGAGCCCCATGCCTGGCGCCAGGCCGACCGGCCAGTTGGCGTACAGGCCCATCAACAGGCAACCGAGGGCCGCAGCGATACAGGTGGCGACGAATGCCGCACCGTGATCGATCCCGGCGTCGGCCATGATGTTGGGGTTGACGAAAATGATGTAAGCCATCGTGATGAAGGTTGTCAGACCGGCAATCAGCTCGGTCTTCACCGTGGTGCCGTGCAAGCTGAGTTTGAACAGACGCTCCAGCAAGCCAGTGCGTAATGGCGGCGAGAGATCCAGCGTCGATGCTTCGGATTTGCGGCTTTCCACAGCGAATACTCCTCAAGAGTTTTATTGTTATTTCCAGGGCCGGACCCATGAGGGTGGCAGCGGCCCTTTGAGGCACTTGCGAATTTGTTGACCGCTTGGTCAGGAACTCGCACGAAGTGGATTATGCTTTTGTATACAAATAATGCAAATAATGTTTTTGGTTTTGTCGACGAAAAGTTTGGCTTTAGGGATATATCGCCTGTTCCGGCCCCTTCGCGGGCAAGCCCGCTCCCACAGGAAACCCGGTCAGGCACAAGATTTGTGAACACCACCCATCACTGTGGGAGCGGGCTTGCCCGCGAAGAGGCCGGAACAGCCAGCATCAAAATCAGCAATTCAGTCGGTATGGGCCTGACTTTTCCCCAACGCCAGATTCACCGCCAGCCACCCATTCACCGCCGTCTCCCCAGCCTCGGCAAACACCCGCTCCAGCAATTTCACCTGCTCACGCCTCAATGCCTGCTCAAACCGCACGCCTTCAGCAGTCAACTCCAGCAGACGCTTACGCTTGTCCGTCTCGGACGCGACGCTCTCGACCAGATGCATCTCCAGCAATTGCCGCAACGGCATGTTCAGCGCTTGCTTGCTCACGCCAAGCAAGGCCAGCAGTTCCTTGACGCTCAGGTTCGGATAGCGGGCGATGAAAAACACGATGCGTTGATGCACCCGGCTCAGGCCGCGGCGTTCGAGCATTTCATCGGCCTTGGCGGTGAAAGCCTGGTAGCCGAAGAAAAACGCTTCCATGGCTTGCTGTTGGGAAAGCGGGTTTTTAAGGTCAAGCATGTTGACGTATCCATTCGAAGAAGCGTAATTTCGGTCAACAAGTTTGACTCATTTTCCTCATGCCTCGCTACCGGTGATCCCCATGGCTTTTTCCGAACGTGTCTCGCGCCTTAAAAGTTCTTTGATCCGTGAAATCCTTGCCGCGGCCCAGCGCCCGCAGGTGATGTCGTTTGCCGGCGGTTTGCCTGCCGAAGCCATGTTGCCGAAAGTCGATTGGGCCGAGATGCCGCTTTCCATGGGCCAATACGGCATGAGCGAGGGCGAACCGGCGCTGCGTGAGGCGCTGGCCGTCGAGGCGCGAGCGCTGGGTGTGGCATGTGAGGCAAGCCAGGTACTGGTGGTCAGTGGTTCACAGCAAACTCTGGATCTGGCCGCCAAGCTCTACATCGACAAGGGCACCGAAATCCTGCTCGAAGCGCCGACTTATCTGGCGGCATTGCAGATTTTCCAGCTGTTCGGCGCCGATTGCCTGACCGTGCCGCTGGAGGCTGACGGGCCGAACCTGGCAGAACTGCGCGCTCGCCTGGAGCAACACCGCCCGGCCTTCATCTACCTGATCCCGACCTTCCAGAATCCTTCGGCGGTACGTTACAGCGAAGCCAAACGCGACGCGGTGGCAGCACTGCTCGACGAGTTCGGCGTCACCCTGATCGAAGACGAGCCTTATCGCGAGCTGACCTTCGACGGTGGCAGCGCCACGCCGATTGCCGGTCGTTTGAAAAAAGCCAGCTGGATCTACACCGGGACCGTGTCGAAAACCCTGTTGCCGGGTTTGCGCGTTGGCTATCTGATTGCCAGCCCGGACCTGTTTCCCCATCTGTTGAAACTCAAGCAGTCGGCGGACCTGCACACCAACCGGGTAGGCCAGTGGCAGGCGCTGCAATGGATCGGAACCGAGAAGTATCAGCAGCATCGCAGTGAGCTACGGGATTTTTACCGGGTGCGCCGGGATGCGTTCCAGCGGGCACTGCAAACCCACTTTTCTGATCTGGCGGACTGGAACGAACCACAGGGCGGGCTGTTTTTCTGGTTGAAGCTCAAGCAGCCGCTGGACACTCGAACCTTGCTCAATGCGGCGTTGGCCAAGGATGTGGCGTTCATGCCGGGCGAGCCGTTCTTCCCCGATCCGGATAACCATCCGGGGTATTTGCGGTTGAATTTCAGTCACATTGACCCGGCGCGGCTGGAGGAGGGGCTCAAGCGGCTGGCGGCGGTGGTGCGACAGGCGCAGGCGGCGCAAGCGGCCTGAAAACAAATAAACCGGCGCAAGGGCCGGTTTATTTTTGTCTGAAGTTTGCGGTGCCTGTGCCGGCCTCTTCGCGAGCAAGCCCGCTCCCACAGGTGACCGAGTTCCCCCTGTGGGAGCGGGCTTGCTCGCGAAGGCGTCCGTCAGAACACCACAAGCAAATCAGGCTGCCGCGAAACGCTTGTCCAGATAATCAATGATCACCTTGGACTCATACATCCAGGTGGTCTGGCCATTCTCTTCGATACGCAGGCACGGCACCTTGATCTTGCCGCCTTGCTCGAGCAAGGCCTGGCGATCCTGTTCGTTGTTCTTCGCATCGCGCAGGGCCACCGGCACGTTCAGGCGGCGCAGGGTGCGGCGAGTCTTCACGCAGAACGGGCAGGCGTGGAATTGATACAGGGTCAGCCCCTTGGCGGCGGATTCAACCTGGGCCTGGGCGGCGGCAGGGCGCTGCTTTTTGCTTGGGCGAGTCAGGAAGTCGATGAAGATGATCAGTTGGCCAAGGCCGACACGAAGCGCTTTTACGAACACGTTGAAAGCCTCACGGTGCTAACGAAGAAGGGCGCGCAGCTTACCTGATTTTTCGCGGACGAAAAAAAACCGGCGATGAATGCCGGTTTTCTTCGTGCCGCGAATTACTTGATGAGGCTGAGGAATTCGCTGCGGGTGGCGGCGTTCTCGCGGAATTCACCTAGCATCACCGAAGTGATCATCGACGAATTCTGCTTTTCCACGCCGCGCATCATCATGCACATGTGCTTGGCCTCGATCACCACTGCAACGCCCAGGGCGCCGGTGACTTGCTGGACCGCATCGGCGATCTGGCGGCTGAGGTTTTCCTGGATCTGCAGGCGGCGGGCGTACATGTCGACGATCCGCGCCACCTTCGACAGGCCCAGGACCTTGCCGCTCGGGATGTAGGCGACGTGCGCCTTGCCGATGAACGGCAGCAGGTGGTGTTCGCACAACGAGTACAACTCGATGTCCTTGACCAGCACCATTTCGCTGTTGTCGGAGCTGAACAGGGCACCGTTGGTGACCTCTTCCAGTGTCTGTTCATAGCCGCGGCAGAGGTACTGCATGGCTTTGGCGGCACGTTTTGGCGTGTCGAGCAGGCCTTCGCGGGAAACGTCCTCGCCGAGCTGGCCGAGGATCGCCGTGTAATTCTGTTCCAGGGACATGAAACTACCTGTGGGATTTTACGCAAAGGGCAAGGGTACGGTGACGGACACGACGCTGCAAGCGTGGCGCATCAGCTTTACTCGTCGCGGCCTTCCATCATGGTGCGTTTGAGCATCACATAAACCGCCCCGGCACCGCCATGTTTGGCCTGGCACGAGGTGAAGCCGAGCACTTGCGGATGCTGGCGCAGCCAGGTGTTGACGTGGCTTTTGATCATAGGCCGCTTGCCGTCCAGGCGTACCGCCTTGCCATGGGTGACGCGCACGCAGCGGATTTCGAATCTGGTTGCTTCGGCGAGGAACGCCCAGAGGGTTTCCCGGGCCTTTTCCACGCTCATGCCGTGCAGGTCGAGGCTGCCTTCGAATGGAATCTGACCGATCTTGAGCTTGCGCATCTGGCTTTCCTGCACGCCGTCACGCGCCCACATCAGCTCGTCTTCAGGGCCGACGTCGATGACGAACTGATCGGACAGACCGTCAACGGTGGTGGATTCGGTGCGCACGGTGGCCGCTTGACGCAGTTTGGCAATCTGCGCACGGTCAGCCTTGGGTTTGCCGGTTTCGGCGCGATCGTGCTTGATCGGCTTGACGCCTTGGATCGCGCTTTTGAACAGGGAAAAATCGTCGTCTTGCATGTCAGCCTCCGCGAAGGGCGGCCAGTTTACCCAACTCGAAGCGAATCGGGCGCGACAAAAACGCGCGCGGCGCTTGGCTCAGTCGTGTTTTTTCATCAGGTGCGGGGACATGGCCAGTTCCCGCGACTGCCGCGAGCGACGGCGGCACCGGCGCCACAGCCAGACACCGAGGTACAGCACGAACAGGCCGATGGCCAGGATCACGGCAGCACCGGTGCGGCTGGTGTTCAATTCTCCCAGGGCGGGAGCGTGGCCGAGCAGGCCGGCGGCACCGGCCATGGCGAGCAACACGCCGCACATCGCCAGCAATGCCGCGAACGTCGCGCCGATTCGAAAACGCCAGTTGCGTTGGCCTTTGGGCCGCAAGCGGCGAGCGTCAAAACCATCGGATAACTTCATTCCGACCTTCCTCAATGGGTATCGGCCCTTCGACCGGGAGTTGACCGGGATGTTCCTGAGGCTAAGACAATTACGGCAAATGCGAGGTTTTTGCGGATGAGCGGCGCTCCAGGCCGCTCATTGAGCGTCGATCAGATCAGTTCACAGGTCAGAGCGAGGGTGGCGAAGTTGTCGCCCATGATCGCCATTTCGGTCTGATGAACGTGCGCGGCGCTCAGGACACCGCCCTTGTAGGGCAGGTCGCGTGTGGCGCAGGCGTCTTCGATCAGCGTGCAGCGGAAACCCAGGTTCTTCGCGGCGCGCACCGTGGTGCTGACGCTCGAGTGACTCATGAAGCCGCAGACGATCAGGTCGAGGGCGCCGAGGTCCTCCAGGCGTTTGGCCAGTTCGGTCCCGTGGAACGCACTCGGCAATAATTTGCCGATGATGGTTTCGTCGCTTTGTGGCTCAAGACCCGGAATGAATTCACCACCGACGCCTTGCGGGTTGAACATGCCACCGAGCGTGCCCAGGTGGCGGACATGCACGATCGGCCGGCCGGCGGCGCGGGCCGCGGCGAGTAACTGCTTGATGTTCGCGACGGCCTCATCCATGCCGCTGAGGGCCAGCGGCCCGCTCAAATACTCTTTCTGGGCATCGATGATGATAAGGGTCGCATGACTCAGTTTGGCTGCCGGATAACCGCGACCGCTGAGTTGAAACATCGTTTTTGGAACGGACATTCTGGGGCTCCTTGGAGTGGGGCTTTTGCGCCATTGTCCTCTGGCTGAGCGGTTCTGTGAATCGCTACGATCGTAGGTGCCGTGGTTGCTGGCCTGTAGCCTTGTCAATAGTCACGTTTTGTTCAATAGCCTGGCGAAAAAACGGATAACTCCTACATTTCGGTCGGTCGTTTTCCCGCGTCGTCGTGGCGTCGTTTGACTGGTAGAATCGCCCGTCGATTTTTCTGGAGTTTGCCGTCGTGATCACTTCCCGCCTTCGCACCCTGCGTGACCATATCCGTTGGGCCGTCAGCCGCTTTCATGGGGAGGATCTGTTTTTCGGCCATGGCACCGACAACGCCTGGGACGAAGCCCGTCAACTGGTGCTGGGCGCGCTGCACCTGCCGTGGGAAATCGCCGACAGCTACCTCGACTGCAATCTGGAAGAAGACGAAGTGGTTCACCTGCAGCTGCTGCTCAAGCGCCGCATCGAAGAGCGCGTGCCAACGGCCTACCTGCTGGGCGAGGCCTGGTTCTGCGGCATGTCGTTCATCGTCGATGAGCGCGTGCTGATTCCGCGTTCGCCGATTGGCGAACTGATCGAAAACCGTTTTACCCCGTGGCTGGCCAACGAGCCGGCGCGGATTCTCGACCTGTGCACCGGCTCCGGTTGCATCGGCATCGCCTGCGCCTACGAGTTCCAGCATGCCGAAGTGGTGCTGGCCGATCTGTCGTTCGAAGCGTTGGAAGTGGCCAACCAGAACATCGAGCGCCACGGTGTCGATGAGCGCGTGTACACGGTGCAGGGGGACGGTTTCGAGGGCCTGCCGGGACAACGTTTCGACCTGATCGTGTCGAACCCGCCCTACGTCGATGCGGAAGATTTCGCCGACATGCCGGACGAATACCAGCACGAACCGGAACTGGGCCTGGCCTGCGGCGATGACGGTTTGAACCTGGTGCGACGCATGCTCGCCGAAGCGGCGGATCATCTGACCGAGAAAGGCTTGCTGATTGTCGAAGTGGGCAACAGCCAGGTGCACGTCGAGGCGTTGTACCCGGAAGTCGACTTCGCCTGGCTGGAATTCGAGCGCGGTGGTCACGGTGTGTTCATGCTGAGCGCGCAGCAGTGCCGGGAGCATCAGGCGTTGTTTGCTTCCCGCGTTTAGAAAGCAAAAGATCGCAGCCTGCGGCAGCTCCTACAGGGATACGCATTCCATGTAGGAGCTGCCGCAGGCTGCGATCTTTTGATTCAACGGTGCGTGGCAATCCAGATCAACAACCCCGCCTGAAACACCGCAAACGCCACCAGGCACGTAATGGTGAAACGCAGCGCGGCGTCTTCGCGTTTGTATTTGCTGACCTTCTCTTCGTGTTTCTTGAGTTTGACTTCCTGCTCGGCCAGGTTCTGCTCGGCTTGCTGGAGCATCTGTGCCGCCTCGAGAATCTCCACGACCTGCAGTTTTTCGCTGTTCCAGTCCCCCGCAAGGTCGCCGACCTTGACTGCTTGGACGCTGCCTTTCAAATGCTGGGCATCGGCATACACCACGTCGAAACCGTGCACGCGCAAAAAATGATCGCGGCGCTGGCGGGTGTCTTCGTTGAGCGCTTCCTTGTTGTTCAGGTCAAAGCCGTCGACGGTGTAAGTGGGCCAGCGCTTCTTCGCCCAGTTGATGCCCTGGGCGATCATGAATCGGCCGATGCCGCGGTTCAGAGGTTCGACCTGCAAACCGCTTTCCGGTCCGAAATGCACGCGCTTTTCAGCGTGATCAACCCACACATCCAGCTGATTCTGTTCATTGCGCACGCGCTGGGCGGGCAGGGTGATGCTCATGCGCATCAGGCTGCGCGCCTTGTCGTTGCGCTCGGCATAGCCGAACTCGACAAAGCGCAATGGGCGCCCGCCTGTATTGCGGTCAGTCTTCAGCGGCGCCAGACGGAGCATCTTGTGGTGCTCGACGTGGACGTCCGCCCAGGGCAGCTCGACCGCTGGCGGTGCTTCTGTTTCAGCGGGGGTGTCGGGTGAAGTCTGGGTGTCAGTCATAACGGCGAGATCCTGTCCAAGCTCAGCTTGTCGCCAACCAATGTGTTGGCGACAAAGGCTTATCGGCCGTTTTTTTCAAGACTGGAGGGCAAACCTTAACTGGTGCGAAGTCCGTCAATAAACCCGAGGATTCGCGTGCCCAGTTCCGCCGCCAGAGGCAATTGCGGGTCCTTATAGGAAGCCAGCTGACGTTTGACGTCGTTGGGCACGATGCGCATGACGTGGTTCATGCCCTCGATCAGTGCCAGTTCGGCGTCCGGTTTGGCGGCCTTGAGCAGCCTGGCGTCATTGACGCCGACCTGGATGTCGTTGCTGCCCTGGATAATCAGCGCCGGCATTTTCAACTGAGCAAACGCTGCAGCCGGGTCCTGGCGAAACAGGGAAATCAGGTACGGCTGCACGCTCGGACGGAAAATGGCCTGCAAGGGTGGCGGCACATTGTCGTCCGGCTTCCCGGCCTTGAGGCTGTCGAGCAATTGGTTACTGCGCGCCAACAACGGCGGTGGCAGGCGATTGCCCAGTTGCTGGCGGATCACCTGATCGACCGGTCGCGCGCTACCCGAGACGGAAATTACCGCATCGGCGTCGATGGTTGGCGCGGCCAGGCTGGCGATCAAGGCGCCTTCGCTGTGCCCGAGCACGATCAGTTTGCCGAAACGCGGATCCGTCTTGAGCTTCTGGCCCCAGGCCTCGGCGTCGGAAACGTACGCGTCGACCGTCAGATTGCGTTCGTCCGGCGTCGCGGCCAGGCTTGCTGCAACACCGCGTTTGTCGTAACGCACACTGGCGATGTTGTGTTTGGCCAGTACCCAGGCCAAGCGCTTGAGACTGTCGTTACGTCCGCCGTCAGGGTTGTTGCCGTCGCGATCCGTAGGGCCGGAGCCGGAAATGATCAGGACAACGGGGACCGGGTTGTCGGACTTGGGCAGCAGCAAAGAGCCGAAAAGCTCGCCGGTGCCGGTGTCCAACGTGATCGGCCGTTGCAGGACAGTCGCCTGGGCGAAGCCGGAAATCAGGGTAAGGCTCAAGGCTAGAACTCGCAGCATCATCACGCCATCATCAAGAAGATGCCGGTTTGACTCACAGGCACCCATAAGGTTCGAGGATGAACTACTTGGGTAGCCTGCGTATACTGGCGCGCATTACGTATTCAGGTTCATTTCACGGAGCGTCCTGCATGTCCGGCAATACCTACGGCAAGCTGTTCACTGTCACCACCGCGGGCGAAAGCCATGGCCCGGCGTTGGTCGCCATTGTCGATGGCTGCCCGCCGGGCCTGGAGATATCCCTGGAGGATCTGCAGCGTGACCTCGACCGCCGCAAGCCCGGCACCAGCCGCCACACCACCCAGCGCCAGGAAGCCGACGAAGTCGAAATCCTCTCTGGCGTGTTCGAAGGCCGCACCACGGGGTGCGCCATCGGCCTGTTGATCCGCAACACCGACCAGAAGTCCAAGGACTACTCGGCGATCAAGGACCTGTTCCGCCCGGCCCACGCCGACTACACCTACCACCACAAGTACGGTGAGCGCGATTACCGTGGTGGCGGTCGCAGCTCGGCCCGCGAAACCGCGATGCGCGTCGCGGCCGGTGCGATTGCGAAAAAATACCTGGCCAGCCAGGGCATCGTGATTCGCGGCTACATGAGCCAGCTCGGGCCGATTGAAATCCCGTTCAAGACCTGGGAATCGGTCGAGCAGAACGCCTTCTTCAGCCCGGATCCGGACAAAGTGCCGGAACTGGAAGCCTACATGGACCAGTTGCGCCGCGACCAGGATTCGGTCGGCGCGAAAATCACCGTGGTGGCCGAAGGTGTGATGCCAGGCCTGGGCGAACCGATCTTCGACCGTCTCGATGCCGAACTGGCCCATGCGCTGATGAGCATCAACGCGGTCAAGGGCGTGGAAATCGGCGCCGGTTTCGCCAGCGTCGCCCAGCGCGGCACCGAGCATCGCGATGAAATGACCCCGGAAGGTTTCCTCAGCAACAACGCCGGCGGCATTCTCGGCGGCATTTCCTCCGGGCAGCCTATCGTTGCGCACCTGGCGCTGAAGCCGACGTCGAGCATCACCACGCCGGGCCGTTCCATCGACATCCATGGCAACCCGGTGGAAGTGATCACCAAGGGCCGTCACGATCCGTGCGTCGGTATCCGTGCCACGCCGATCGCCGAGGCGATGATGGCCATCGTGCTGATGGATCATCTGCTGCGTCACCGTGGGCAGAATGCCGATGTGCGTGTGAGCACGCCGGTGCTGGGTCAGCTGTAAATGGCTGACCTCCTGGTCGCAGCCGTCTGATGGCGACTGCGGCGCTCCCGTACTGGCGGCTCTCCAGTTTCTATCTGTTCTATTTCGCCTTGCTCGGTTCGACAGCGCCGTTTCTGGCGCTGTATTTCGATCACCTGGGATTCAGTGCCGCGCGCATCGGCGAGCTGGTGGCGATCCCGATGCTGATGCGCTGCGTGGCGCCGAACATCTGGGGCTGGCTGGGCGACTTTACGGGGCGGCGGCTGGCCATCGTGCGCTTCGGCGCGGTGTGCACGCTGCTGACCTTCTCGCTGATTTTTGTCAGCAAGACCTACGCCTGGCTGGCGATGGTCATGGCCTTGCATGCGTTCTTCTGGCACGCGGTGTTGCCGCAGTTCGAAGTCATCACCCTGGCGCACTTGCAGGGGCAGACCTCGCGCTACAGCCAGATTCGCCTGTGGGGATCGATCGGTTTCATCATCACCGTGGTCGCGTTGGGCAGGTTGTTCGAATGGCTGAGCCTGGACATCTACCCCGCGGCGCTGGTGCTGATCCTGGCCGGCATCGTGCTCAGCAGCCTGTGGGTGCCGAACGCTCAACCGGCACCGGGTAACCGGGTGGCGGGGGAGGGATTCCTCAAGCAACTGCGCAGCCCCGGTGTATTGGTGTTTTACGCCTGCGTGGCGCTGATGCAGATGAGCCATGGACCGTATTACACGTTTTTGACGCTGCACCTTGAGCGGCTGGGTTACAGCCGCGGTGTGATCGGCATGCTCTGGGCGGTCGGTGTGGTGGCCGAAGTTTTGATGTTCATGGCCATGAGCAGGATCCTCACGCGCTTCTCATTGCGTCGGGTACTGATGGCCAGTTTTCTGCTGGCGGCGCTGCGTTGGCTATTGCTGGGCTCGCTCGCGGAGTTTCTGTGGGTGCTGTTGTTTGCCCAGGTGTTGCACGCGGCGACGTTCGGCAGCTTTCACGCCGCTGCCATTTCATTCGTGCAACGTAGCTTCGGCGCACGCCAGCAAGGGCAGGGCCAGGCGTTGTACGCCGCCCTGGCCGGTACCGGCGGTGCATTGGGTGCGTTGTATTCCGGCTACAGCTGGAACGCCCTTGGCGCCGCATTGACCTTTAGTATTGCCAGCCTCGCAGCGCTCGCGGCTGCCGTTATCATTGCCACATGTATGCAAGAGGACAGGCCATGAGCCTTACCCGTGAACACCTCGCCCAGGAAATCATCGACGCCGGGCGTTTTCTCTATGGCCGCGGCTGGTCGCCGGCCACCAGCAGCAATTACTCGACCCGCCTGTCGCCGACCGAAGCCTTGCTGACCGTCTCCGGCAAGCACAAGGGCCAGTTGGGCATGGATGATGTGCTGGCCACCGACCTGTCAGGCAATAGCCTGGAGCCTGGCAAGAAGCCGTCCGCCGAAACCCTGCTGCACACTCAGCTTTACAGCTGGCGGCCCGAGATCGGCGCGGTGCTGCACACCCATTCGGTGAATGCCACCGTGCTGTCACGCCTGACGCCGCAAGACTTCATCGAGTTCGAAGACTACGAACTGCAAAAAGCCTTCAGCGGCGTGACGACCCACGAGTCCCGGGTGCGTGTGCCGATTTTCGACAACGATCAGGACATTGCGCGCCTGGCCACCAAGGTGCAGCCTTGGCTGGACGCCCATCCCGATTGCGTCGGCTACCTGATTCGCGGCCATGGCCTGTACACCTGGGGTGCGCGCATGAGCGATGCCCTGCGGCAGATCGAGGCCTTTGAATTTTTGTTCGAGTGCGAGTTGAAGATGCGCTCGCTCTTGAACGTTAAAGCATGAATCGTTAAGGAGTTGCCCTGATGAGCAGCCTGTCCGTTTATCACGTCTCCAGCCCTGAAATCCCCAACAAGGTGCTGACCCATTTCGAAGACATCGCCTCGACCCTGGCCGAACAAGGCGTACGCTTCGACCGTTGGCAAGCCGCCACCCGGCTGCAGCCGGGTGCCACCCAGGAAGAAGTGATTGGCGCCTATCAAGCGCAAATCGACCAGTTGATGACCGAGCGCGGTTACATCACCGTCGACGTGATCAGCCTCAACAGCGATCACCCGCAAAAAGCCGAACTGCGCGCCAAGTTCCTCAACGAACACCGCCATGGCGAAGACGAAGTGCGATTTTTCGTTGCCGGCCGTGGCCTGTTTACCCTGCACATCGACGATTACGTCTACGCCGTGCTGTGCGAGAAGAACGATCTGATCTCGGTGCCGGCCGGAACCAAACACTGGTTCGACATGGGCGAGCACCCGCATTTCATTGCGATCCGCCTGTTCAACAACCCGGAAGGCTGGGTGGCCAATTTCACCGGTGAAGACATCGCCAGCCAATTCCCGCGTCTGGAGGACTGAGTCGATGCCGATCAAAGCGATTCTCACCGACATCGAAGGCACCACCAGCGCGGTGAGTTTTGTCTTCGACGTGCTGTTTCCCTATGCCACCAAACACCTGCCGGCGTTTGTTCGAGAGCACGCCGGGCGCGCCGACGTGGCCGAACAACTGGCCGCCGTACGCCGCGACAGCCATGAGCCGGACGCCGACGTCGAGCGGATCGTCGAGATCCTGTTGGGCTGGATTGCCGAAGACCGCAAGGCCACGCCGTTGAAAGCGTTGCAGGGCATGGTCTGGGAGCAGGGCTATCAGGCCGGGCAGTTGCAGGGCCACGTGTACCCGGACGCCGTTGATGCGCTCAAGCGCTGGCATCAGGATGGCCTTCAACTGTTTGTTTACTCGTCCGGTTCGATCCAGGCCCAGCAGTTGATCTTCGGCTGTTCGGTGGCGGGGGACCTGACGCCGCTGTTCAGCGGCTACTTCGATACGACTTCGGGCCCCAAGCGCGAGGCGCAGTCCTACGTCAACATCACCCAGGCGATCAACCTCGAGGCGGGGCAGATTCTGTTTCTGTCGGACATAGTCGAAGAACTCGACGCGGCGCGCGCGGCAGGAATGGCCACTTGCGGCCTGGCTCGCGAAGGCGGGGAGCTGGTGGGGCATGTCACCGTGGACAGCTTTGCGCGGATCGATCCCGCTATTTTCTAAACGCCACAAACCCTGTGGGAGCGGGCTTGCTCGCGAAAGCGGTGTGTCAGTCAACATTAACGTTGGATGACACTCCGCTTTCGCGAGCAAGCCCGCTCCCACAGTTTTATTTACCGTTTTACAGCGAGTGATAAGTCGGCAAGGCAAACCGTTGCTGGCTTTGCAGCAAGGAAATCTGCGGCAGTTCGCTGGCTTGTTCGGCAAGGTCGCGGCGAATCGCACTGATGACCCACGTCAGTTGGTCGCCGTTGTGCAATTGCTGGTAGGAAATCGAGCGTTTGAACACTTTGCCTTCGCCGCCGCTCAGGGTCAGCAGGATCCCGCCATCAGGGCGGGGATGGGTGGCGACTGTGTAGTTGGAGAACAGGGACGAAAACTTTTCCTGGATTAGGCTCATGTCGTTCAGCTCCGTGATGACTTGAATGGCGTGGAGAGACCGTTGCAGCCTTTGTGCCAGTGTTTTTAGTTGGCTAATATCAATAAAAATCAATGGTTTACTGTTTTTGATGATTTTTGTAGTCGTGCAATCTGCATGATTGACCATCGTGCATCCTGCATTTTGCGAGGTCGCTTGGCGATTCGATGGAACCATTGCTCAAGTCGGGGTTCTCGCCGGGCAACCTATCGATCGCGGATCAAGATCGCAGATACAAAACATTTCAAAAACCGCGTGTACAGCTCAAGAACCCTTGACGTATTTTCGGCCTCAGACATCGCCGCCCGACAATAAAAAAACAGCGAACGGGAGCATCATGAGCCGCACGTCGAACGACACGATTACCTGGGGCATGATGCTCCGCAAGCTGCCTTCCATCGCCAAGGCCATCCCCCGGGTGGTCAAGGGCATGAAGGCCGCCAACGTCAAGGACCCGACCCAGGCGTGTGGTTTGGGCTGGAGTTTCGAGCAAGCTACATTGCGCAACCCGGACGGCCCGGCGCTGCTGCAGGACGACGTCACGCTCAGTTACTCCGAGGTCAACCAGTGGGCCAACCGCATCGCCCATCACCTGATCGGCCAAGGTATCGGCAAAGGCGACGTGGTGGCGGTCTTCATCGAGAACCGCCCGGAACTGCTGGTGACGATTCTGGCGGTGGCCAAGGTCGGCGCGATCAGTGCCTTGCTCAATACCTCGCAGACCCGCGACACCCTGGTGCACAGTGTGAATCTGGTGGCGCCGGTGGCGATCATTGTCGGTGAGGAGCTGGTCCCGGCCTACCAGGCGATACGGGATCGGGTGTCGATTCAGCCTGCCCGAACCTGGTTCGTCGCCGATCAGGACACCTCTCGCCAACCGGGTATCGCCCCTGAAGGGTTCATCAACCTGATGACCGTCAGCCTCGACGACGCCTGCGACAACCCGGCCAGCAGCCGGCAGATTTTCTTCGACGATCCCTGCTTTTATATCTACACCTCGGGCACCACGGGGCTGCCCAAGGCCGGAGTGTTCAAGCACGGCCGCTGGATGCGCAGCTCCGCGAGCTTCGGCATGATCGCGCTGGACATGCGCCCGGAGGATGTCGTCTATTGCACCTTGCCGCTGTACCACGCCACCGGCCTTTGCGTGTGCTGGGGCTCGGCCGTCAGCGGTGCCAGCGGGTTCGCCATCCGCCGCAAATTCAGCGCCAGTCAATTCTGGAGCGACGTTCGCAAATACCAGGCAACCACCATCGGTTATGTCGGCGAACTGTGCCGCTACCTGGTCGATCAACCACCGAGCGCCAACGACAGCCGGCACGATGTGAAGAAGATGATCGGCAACGGCCTGCGTCCCGGCGCCTGGAACGAGTTCAAGACCCGCTTTGCGGTGAATCACATTTGCGAACTCTATGCCGCCAGCGACGGCAATATCGGGTTCACCAATATTCTGAATTTCGACAACACGATCGGGTTTTCCCTGATGTCCTGGGAACTGGTCGCGTACGACCACGACAGCGGGGCGCCGATTCGTGGCGCCAACGGTTTGATGCGCAAGGTCGCCAAGGGCGAGCAAGGGCTATTGCTGGCAAAAATCGACGACAAGGCTCCGCTGGACGGCTACACCGATCCGCAGAAAACCGCCAAGGTCGTGCTTGAGGACGTGTTCGAAAAGGGTGACCGCTACTTCAACACCGGCGACCTGTTGCGCAACATCGGCTTTGGTCATGCGCAGTTTGTCGACCGCCTGGGCGACACCTACCGCTGGAAGGGTGAAAACGTCTCGACCACGGAGGTCGAGAACATCCTTCTGCAACACCCGCATATTTCCGAGGCCGTGGCCTACGGCGTGGAAATCCGCAACACCAATGGCCGGGCCGGGATGGCGGCGATCACGCCCGCCGAATCCCTGGCCACCCTGGACTTCAGCGAACTGCTGGCCTTTGCCCGCGAGCAAATGCCGGCCTATGCGGTGCCGTTGTTCCTGCGGGTGAAAGTGAAAATGGAAACCACCGGGACGTTCAAGTATCAGAAAACCCGGCTCAAGGACGAAGCCTTCGACCCGGGTAGGACCGGTGATGATCCGATCTATGCCTGGCTGCCGGGAACCCAGACTTACGTGCAGGTCACGGAGCAATTGTTGTCCGACATTCACGGCGGCAAGTACCGCTATTGAATCTGGCTATGGCGGCCCATGAGAAAAAACAAGTGACAGTGCCGGGACCGCTCGGGAAACTGTCGGCTTTTACGAATGACAGAAAAGGGAGTGCCCAATGTCAGACAAAAGCCGCCAGATGACCCCCGAAGAAGCCGCCGAATTTGCCGAACAGGTATTCAACAAGGCACGGGAGGGCGATGCGGCGATGATGGCCGCGCTGCTGACCAAGGGCTTGCCGCCGAACCTGCGTAACCACAAGGGCGATACCTTGCTGATGCTGGCCGCGTACCACGGTCATGTGGACACGGTAAAAGTCCTGCTGGAGCACAAGGCCGACCCGGAGATCCGCAACGACAACGGCCAGAGCCCGATTGCCGGCGCCGCCTTCAAGGGTGACCTGGCGGTGATCAAGGCTTTGGTCGAGGGTGGCGCGCAGGTTGAAGGCTCATCCTTCGACGGCCGCACGGCGCTGATGATGGCGGCGATGTTCAACCGCGTCGAAGTGGTCGACTACCTGATCAGCAAGGGGGCCGACCCGCAGGCCAAGGACGCCAATGGCATCACCGCGCTGGAGGCCGCCAGGACCATGGGGGCTGCCGATACGGTTGCGCAGTTGCAGAAACTGGTTGGCTGATTGCTTGAAAAGATCGCAGCCTTCGGCAGCTCCTACATTTGAACCGCGTGGACCTGTAGATACCGTCTTGAAC
>NZ_AKJO01000085.1:0-94057 GCF_000282295.1 Pseudomonas sp. GM33 | reverse complement strand
GGAAAGAAAAACGCATTGGCATAGCCGTCGCTTTCGGCCGGGGAGTGGCCGTTGTGTTCGTGGGTGCTGAGGGTGTGCAAGCCAAAACCCATGTTCGCCGAGGGGTCGATGGGCAGGGCGTTGTAGTGTCGCATCAGCACCGGTTGGCCGTAGCGCACCATCAACAGTTTTGGCGGAAAGGTGCCGTCGAAGGTCCAGAGCGCCTTGTGGTTCTGAATCGGCATGTTGGGGTGAAAACGCGTGTCGATGCCTTTGGTGGTGCCCGCGATGACCGGGGTGTCCGAGGTCTGGTTGTAGAGGCCGCCCGGCCCGAACTCACCAACGGCATAGTTGTGCAACTGGCGGCGGTCGCGCATGCCGCCGTTGAGCTTGGCGCCCGCTTGAGCGGTCTTGAAGGCGACCTGTGGGTAGAACTCGTTCCAGCGCTGATGGGACCAGCCTTTTCCTGGCGGACGACCTTCGGCCGGCGAGCCGACCGGATGGCGATTGAGGAAGGCTTCTATCTGCGCTTGCCACGGGTTGCGGTCCAGCGCGTTGGAATACTGTGACGGAAACGGGTACAGCCCGGGCTGGCGCATGAAGGCTTCGAGCGCCGCGGCCGAAGGGCCGCTGCGGGCGATGCTGTTCGGGTCCTGCACGGGCGCCGGGCCGACGGTCGGAGGCGGGAACGTCAGGGGCGGTGCTGGCAGTGTCGGGTCGAGTTTTTCCGTGCCGAATTCTTCGAACAACAGCAGTTGCTGAGTGTACGGCTGCGCCCCGAACAGCGGACTGGGCTTGCCGTTGGTGGGGATCTTGAACGATGTCTGCAGTGCTGGCGGCAGCACGTTCTCGGCCCGTGGCGTGTACCGGTCGCCATACACACCGTTGGGCAGGGCGATGGCGCCCTCGTTGGTGGGGGGCATGGTCAGAATGGCATCCAGCGCGGCCTGGGGGTCAGCCGGCGGGTTGGTATAGGCTGAGGGGTCGGTCGGCGGTGGCGGGCTGACATCGTCCAGTGGCGCAGCGTCTGCCGTGGCCAGGGAAAGGAGCATCGCACAAGGCAGGCTTGATCTGCGCAGCCGGTCGAAGGAATTGCATTGTGGTGTCGCGCTTTTCATTTTATGACCCCTCGCCTGATGTCCCGTCGTCTCCATGTCCGGGACGACCGCTGTTGTGGGCACAAGTGGGGGAGTGCAACTAATGAGCCATCATCCTGGCAAAAGAAAAAATTCAGGTAAATGAACAAGTTGTTGACTGGGTAGCCGGCAGCAGAACCGGGGGATATTCCTCCCATTTGGTGGTAATTACCCGGAAGGGTGGGTGAAGGACCCCAGTTATGGGGGATATGGCAGCCCGGCCTGAATGTTTAAGCTGATATCATTCAAGAACTACCCGTTGAGCAGAACAACATGAATCGTCGCAAGAAAATAAATCAGTTGTTAAAGGCTAACGCCAAAAAGGCAAGTGCCAAACTGGCACCGAAAAGCAAGGATAAGTACATCAGCAAGGCTGACCGATTGAAGCTGGCTGCCGAGGCGGCTCAAGACCCGGTTGTTGCCAGCGAGAGCTGATCTGCGCAGCTCACGCCCCCTTTTTCCAATCAGGGGGCTCTGCCACCACGAACTCAGCGAATACCGGCGCCCGCCATGGACTCCGGCACCCACTGCGCCGTCGATAGCGGCTCGATGTAGCGGATGCCGCCATGAGGGCCGACCACGCCATTGATGTTGTAGGTGCCTTTGGACAGGTCGTACGTCATGAAGGGCGTGGCATCCGGGACTTGCTGGTCATAGCTCTGGCTGAAGAAAGCGAAGGAGCCACGATACAACTGGCCACGGGTGTCGTATTGATCAGA
Organism: Pseudomonas sp. GM33; assembly: GCF_000282295.1. Lineage (NCBI taxonomy): Bacteria > Pseudomonadati > Pseudomonadota > Gammaproteobacteria > Pseudomonadales > Pseudomonadaceae > Pseudomonas > Pseudomonas sp. GM33. The sequence goes on along the minus strand of NZ_AKJO01000085.1, from coordinate 92,223 downwards.
GGCCACTGCGGCCCAGGTGTCTTCATCCAGGTAAAAGCGACGCTTCTGGTAGATGTGCCTGGCGCCGGGCTTGAGGTTGCCCTCCACGACGTAGACCCGGTGCTTTTCCCAGCGAACGAAATCCGGGGCAATGAAATTCGGCGTGGTCAGGGATTTGGCGTCGCGAGCGTAGGTGAGCTTGTAGGTGTTGTAGGGCACGATCATTTCCTGCTTGCCGACCAGCGTCCAGTCATACAGCTCGAGCGCACGGGCAGTACCGGGGTTGGGGGTGTCGTAGGCCAGGATCGAAATCTGCTTGACCCGGCGCTGGGCCGGCATGTACTGCCAGGCGCGACCGGGAAACTCCGTTGGATTGGTGGCGTTCTTGAGCATGATCGACTCGCCGGCTCGGCGCGCAGGCCCGGTATAGGACAGTTTCAACTGATAATAAATGTCCGAGCTGTTGAACGGCTTGGACATGTTCTCGTAGATGGGGAAGGAGACGAATGCCTCGCCGGTGACCGTCAGGCTCGGTACGCCGGCCGTGTCGACCGTCCAGGAGTCGTACTTGGAATGGATGTTGACGCCCTGGTAGCGCAGCAGGAAGTTCCACATCGCCTCGGCGCCTGATTGCGGGATCGGGAACGGCACTCCGGGCATCACATTGTCGATGGCAATCCCGCCGTTGAGGGACTTGGCATGGGTGGCATTCCTGCGGCTGTTGTCCAGTACCGCCTGGGGCAGCGATGCCGTGCGGTGGGTCGGATACACGTCGATGCGAAAGCCGGGGTAGCGTCTGGCCAATGCTACGGTGGTGGCCGTTAGCATGCCTTTGTACGAGTCGACGTTCTTGCCGTTGATTACCAGCAGCGGTTTTTCGCCGGCAAAAGGGTCCGGGCGCATGCTGTCGCCGTTCTTGAAACCGGGTGGGGCGGTGGTCAGGCCACCGTTGTAGGGCGGAATGGAGCCGTCGGCATTACCGGCCTTTTCGGCACCCACCCACGTCAGGCTGCTGCCCAGTCGGGCGGCTTCCTGGCTCGATACATAGGCTTGGGCATCGATGGCCAGCGCCATGAAGGGTACGGTAGCCAGAAGAGTTTTCACGAATTTCATATTGTTGTTCTCCTGCCTGGTGTTCCAGGCAACTCGTGACTCAGGCGCAGCGTCGCTTACGTCGACTCGTCGCCAGAGACCTTTTCAGTACTGCCATTAGATAACTCCCGTGTCAGGGGCGCTTTTCATTCGACGACAGCCCCTTGGCTATTGATGACACGTCCGGTAGGTCTCGGCGGGCATTCGATGGCGTGGTCGCTGGGAGTGACCGTCACTTGTTTGTATTTCCCAACGGAATCATTGAGTTACCGAATGGTCATAGCCATGGCTGAACACTGCCCGGATAAACGTTTCGAGCAGCCGTGACCCTTCCATAATCCCGACATTCAGGACGTTTTCATGAATCGCGCAGTAATCTTGATCTTGGCCATTTCCAGCGCCGTGTTGTTGGGAGGCTGCGGCCCGCATTGGGATGACGGAGAACGGTACGGGCGGTATCACGATCATGATCATCGACGTGGTTACGACTGGAGAGGGGACGATGATCAGGGTTATGACCGTGACGATGATCGTCGTGGCTATGATCGTGAACACCGTCGCTACCGTGATCGCGATGACAATGACGACTGATACGTCACATTGAAATGCAGGGGTTAGTCAGAGCCTGTGTCCGATGGCTGAGACAATCCATAGACAGCATCGCTAAAACGCCACTCGGTGGCAGATCGTGTGAAAACGCGGCCTGCCACCGAGTGGTGTTTCTTTGTCTGCGCCGCTTGCCGCCACTGCGGTTCTCGCGTCATAGAGGACGATGGAACCCATCATCCTGGAGGCGCTGGCCCGGGCAATACGCAGCGAATAAATTGCAGCCCGTCTCATACCCGGCACTAAAGTGAACAAATCATTGAAAAAAACGCTATAAGCTATAAATAAGATGATAGATGGCATATTGCTAGCAATCAGTCAGTGAGTTTCGCCAGTTTTGGCTCAGGGAGCCCTGATGAGTTTTCGTACATTGACCGACTCCCGGCGGCATTCGAGCCATTGCGAAGTGGCCGAGCTGCAACCCGTAAAGAGCCCGGATACTGTCGGCAAGGTCTACGCCGGCAATGACGACTCGATCGAGCACGTGCTGGACTCAGCGCGCCACTGGGCCCACAGCACAGCCTGGGTGTTCTACCGCGCCGGCGAACAGATGCATTGGGTCGGGCAAGGCGATCCACGGGTGCAATGGCCTTCGAGCATTGCCAATGAGGCGTTTGAAGCCTTTTGCCGGACTTCGAACTTGCACCGTTGGCCGACCGGCAGAGGCGAAAGTGAGCTGGGTTGGCTGCTCGCACCCGTCAATCAAGCTGCTGAACCTGCGCTCGCGGACTTTGCCCAGCGCCTGGGCATCGAGCTACAGACCAATACCCTGGCCCGTGCGCAGATCACCCAGCGTGTGCTCTATGAAATCACCTATCTGGCCAGTTCGACCCGTGATCGCTCTGTGTTCCTGGTGGGGGTTCACCGGCTGCTGGCCAGCCTGATCGACGCCGAGAACTTCTATCTCGCGCTGTATAACCCGCACACTGGCAAGATCGATTACCCGTATTACGTCGACATCATCGACGTCGATGCCCTGGAATCGGAAAACTATGAATACCTTGACCCTTCGCGCCTGTCGTTGACCGGGCAGGTGTTGACCAGTGGCCAGCCATTGCTGATCGACGCCGCCGGCATTCTCGAGGCCCAGGCACAAAACCGTTTCCACTGTGTGGGTGATCGTCCCGAGTTCTGGATGGGCGCACCGTTGAAAAACGCCTCGGATGACGTGTTTGGCATGCTGGCGATGCAGGTCTACGACGTTTCGCGAATCTACAGCGCAGAAGACCGCGCATTGTTTCTGGTGGTCGCCCGTCACGTGGCCATGGCGCTGGACCGGATCCTGCACCGTGAGGACCTGGAAGAAACGGTGATACGTCGCACCCTGGAACTGTCCGCACTCAACGATGCATTGCGCCAGGAAGTGGCGGAGCGGGAACGCGCCGAACATCTGCAGAGCGCGCTGTTCCAGATTGCCGAACTGTCCAGCCAGCCCGGTGACATGGCCGAGCTGTTCAAGACCCTGCATGGCATCGTCGGTGACCTGCTTTTCGCGCAGAACTTCTACATTGCGCTGTTCGACGACACCACCGGCGAGGTGACTTTTCCCTATTACGTGGATGAACGGCAGACGACCTGCCCGCCGGCACGGCGAGGGCGCAGGGGCCTGACCGAGTATGTGATCCGTCAGCGCCGACCTTGCCTGATCGACGTTGCCGAGGCCGAACGATTGCACGCGCAGGGTGAAATCGAAATTGCCCATGAGTCGGTACGCTCTTACTCCTGGCTGGGCATTCCCTTGTTCGAAGACGAGGCGGTGCGTGGCGTGCTGGCGGTGCAAAGCTATACCTCGAAGGTACGCTATACCCAGCGTGACCAGGAACTGCTGACGTTCGTGTCGCGGCACATCGACACGGCGCTGTCGCGACGCACGGCCGCTGAAGCGATCCATGCCGCCAACCTCAAACTCGAAGCCCGGGTGCAGAGCCGCACCCGCGAACTCGATCACGCCAATGCCAAGTTGCAGCACGAAAACGCTCACGATGCGCTGACCGGGCTGCCCAATCGCACCTACCTGCAACAGCGCCTCAATCTGGCCTGGTCGCGGTTCGGCCGCGAAGGCGGGCACCTGGCGGTGATGTTCATCGATCTGGACCGCTTCAAGATGGTCAACGACAGCTTCGGCCACCACTTTGGCGACCTGCTGTTGATGCAGGCGGCCCAGCGTTTGCGCGGTTGTCTGCGCGAGACCGACATGCTGGCACGCCTGGGGGGCGATGAGTTTTCGGTACTGGCGCCCGAGGCCCCGCTGGACGTGATGATCGAAATCGCCGAACGGATCCTGGTGGCGTTCGACCTGCCGTTTTTCATCAACGGCTATGAGGTTTTTTCGTCCTGCAGCATCGGTATCGTCAGCGCCGACAGTCAGTTCCATCACGAACCCGCCGACTTGCTGCGCGATGCCGATGCGGCGATGTACCGGGTCAAGAGTGCCGGCCGCGACAGCTACGCGGTGTTCAACCAGGAAGTGCGCCGTGAAGTCTCGGACCAGGTCGAGCGGGAAGGGGCCTTGCGCAACGCGCTCAAGCGTACTGACGAACTGCTGCCGTATTTCCAGCCGATCGTCAGCGTCGAAACCGGCGAGCTGCTGGCCCTGGAAGCGCTGATCCGTTGGCATCAGCCGGGCGGCCGGGTGATCGCGCCAGGCGAGTTCCTGCCGGATGTCGAAGGCTTGCGCCTGATCGGTCGACTGGACCTGTACATGCTGACCAGCATTGCCGCGATCCTCGCACAGCCCGAGCACGCCAATTGGCCTGCGGTGCACGTCAACTGTTCCAGCTACAGCATGACGCGCCCCGGCTTCGCCAGTGAGGTGCTGGAACTGTTGGCACAGCACCAGGTGTCGCCGTCGCGGATCTGCCTGGAGTTGACCGAAGGGGCGCTGGTTGCCGAGCCGGCGATTGCCCGACAGACCATGCAGCAACTGGCCGACAACGGCATGTCGGTGGTGCTCGATGACTTCGGCGCAGGGTTTTCTTCCCTGAGCTATGTGCATCAGTACCGTTTCAGCGGTTTGAAAATCGACAAGTCGTTCATCCTTGAACTGACCACCAGTTCCCGCAGTCGCGCGATCGTCCGGGCCATCGTGCGGATGGCCGAGTCGCTGGACCTGAGTGTGGTGGCCGAAGGCGTCGAGGATGAGGCGACACTGGAACTGCTGCGTGAAATGGGGGCAGGACAGGCCCAGGGTTATCACTTTGCCAAGCCGATGGCGTTGAAAGCGCTGTTGGCGAGTGAACTGCTCGGTCGCCAGGGATCAAGCGGATATCATGGCGCAAGCCAATACGGATGAACATTTTTCAAGGAGGGACTCATGGCATCAGGGCAATGTCTTTGCGGGGCTGTACGCTTTTCTCTGGTGGTAGAACCACGATTTTTCTATCGCTGCCATTGCACGTTGTGCCGCAAGCAAACCGGGGTCGGCCATAATCTCGCCACACTGGTCAATGCTCGCGACTTTCGATGGGAAGAAGGGCAAGAGGCGATCACCGGTTGGCGCAAACCCAGCGGGTACAGAAATGACTTTTGCTCGCGATGTGGCTCGACCGTGCCTAATGTACTTCGCGAAACACCCTATTTCTGGATTCCGCTCGGACTGCTCGACGCCGAGCTGAACATGGAATGCATTGGAGATTTCTGCACCGATGACGCGATGCCATGGGATGAACAACGCTCGGAAAAAAGTCATTGCGCAGCTCCGGAATCATTGGGTTTTCTTCTGCATGAACTCCAGGTCAATGCCTGACCCGGAGACGGTTCACCACTGTCCGCTGCATGGAGCACCAAATGCCGTCCATCACCACGCCCCTGGTGGCGCTGATTGTTCTTTGCCTGGCGCTTGAAGTGCCGGCCCAGACCAGCGACTGCCCGGCTGGCGAGAGACAGGTGTGCCTGGACGGCTGCATCTGCCTGCCGGACGTGGTGCCCGAAGACGTTTACCAGATCGCGACGCCGGCCCTCGCGTTGTGGCTGAGCCAGGCCCGTAATGAAGCGGCCATCGCCGGTACCCAACCCATTCCTGCGCACATTCGTGAGCAACTGTTGCCCTGGTACGACCCCGGCGTCCTCGATGCCGCGCGCTACAAAATCAGCGACAACGGCCAGTTCAGCGCCGCCACTGCGATGCTGCAGAACCCCGATGTCGGTGCCGTGACGCTGGTTGACATCATCCTCTTCCGCGACCCTCAATCCGCAGAGCAGGACGTCGCGCTCTGGGCTCACGAGCTTAAACATGTGCAGCAGTATCAGGAATGGGGTGTGCAGGGATTTGCCCAGCGCTATACCCATGACTTCAATGCGGTGGAGGCACCGGCTTATGCCATACAGGCCGAGGTCAGGCGGGCGGTGCGCAAAGGGGCTGACTGAAGCCGTCCCGACTCAGCCCCGGTTGGCGCAGACGATAAGTTTGATCACCGAGAAACTCATGCCCCCATGGCTGTAATCGAAATGGCGAGCAAGAGGAGGTGTTGGGTTTTCATGCGGATCTTCCTCGATCGGTCGTTGTGGAATGAGAGGTGAGAAACCACAGCACCAGTGCCGTCGCACTGATCGAGGCACCCAGCAGGCTGACGGCTGTCCAGCCCCATCGCGCATACACCTGGGTCGCGGCCGCGGCCCCCAGTGCGCTGCCCACCGAGTAAAAGCACATGTAGGCGCCCACCATGCGGCTTTGGGCGTCGGGGCGTGCGGCAAAAATGAGGCTCTGGTTGGTGACGTGTACGGCTTGCACCGCGAAGTCGAGCAGGACCACTGCGCACACCAGCGCGATCAGTGACGTCGGCGCAAACGCGCTGGGCAACCAGGACAGCGTCAGGATCACCAGCGAAATGCCGGTCACGCGCTGCCCCAGCCCCTGATCGGCCCAGCGACCGGCTCTTCTGGCAGCAAGGGCACCGGCGACGCCGGCCAGGCCGAACAGGCCGATGGCCGTGTGTGACAGCGACAGCGGAGGCGCGCTCAGTGGCAGCACCATGGATGTCCACAACACCGAAAACGCGGCAAAGATCAGCAAGGCCAGCAGACCCCGGATGCGCAAGACCGGTTCGGTCATGAACAGCCTGAACATCGAACGGATGAGTGCCGGGTAGGTGTCTCGGTTGCGTGGAGGCTCAGTGGCAGGAAGCACTTTCCAGAATACCGCCGCGAGGACCAGCATCAATCCTGAAGAAACGAAATACACGGCGCGCCAGCCGGCCAGATCAGCGATCAACCCGGAGGTAAACCGCGCCAGGAGAATGCCCAGGACAATGCCGCTGGTGACGGTGCCCACGGCCTGGCCCCGTTGTAACGGCGTTGCCAGCACCGCGGCATAGGCCACCAGCACTTGAACCATCACCGCCAGCAACCCCACGATGACCATGGCGCCCAACAGGGCCAGCCATTGCTGCGCTGCACCGACTCCCGCCAGTGCAACCGCAGACAGCAGCACTTGCGTCAGGATCAACCCCTTGCGGTTGAGCAAGTCGCCCAGCGGGACGATGAACAGCAACCCCAGCGCGTAACCGACCTGGGTAGCCGTCACCACGACCCCGATCATCGATGAGGCAACCCCCAGGCTCTGAGCCATTGAATCGAGCAGGGGTTGAGCGAAATACACGTTGGCGACTGCCAGCGCGCAGGTGACGGAAAACAGCAGCGTAAGCGACGCAGACAGCCCGGCAGCGCTGTCTGTGCGGGGGCTTTCTCCATTATCCGTATGGGGCCGGCCCGAAGCCTGCTGGGTGAAAGGGCGGGTGGCTGAATCGGCATCGGCTGTCACAGGAGCCTCCGTGGCGCTAAACTGGTTTCAATTGAAAACTGGATTGAATTGTTATCGAATCAGGTTTTAAATTGCAACCACTTTGCTCGGGATTGCACGGCAGGCCCGGCAATCCTTAATCCGGAAGGTCAATACGATGGTCGAAGACACTTCATCCCACAGCAGCGAATGCCCGGTAGCCAGAACACTGGAGGCCATTGGGGATCGATGGTCGCTGATGATCATCCGCGACGCATTCGACGGCATTCGCCGATTCAGCGAATTTCAGAAAAGCCTGGGCGTGGCCAAGAACATTCTGGCATCACGCTTGAAAACCCTGGTTGAGGTCGGTGTGTTCGACGTTCAACCCGCATCAGACGGTAGCGCCTACAAGGAGTACGCCCTTACGGACAAAGGGCGGGAGATCTTTCCGGTGGTGGTCAGCCTGCGGCAGTGGGGTGAACGTTTCCTGTTCAAGCGCGAAGAGACGCGTTCTGTGCTGCTGGACAATGAGCGCGGCCAGACCCTGATGCCGATTGAAGTTCGCTCATCCAGCGGTCAGAAGCTTGGGCCGGCCGACTGCCACAGGGTCAGGGTGGTTGCCGACGAGTCGTGAATCGATGGCCCATGGCGGTCAGTGGCAGACATCGGTGCGGGGGTTGCCCCCCCCACACCGATAGGCCGCCCAATAGCCGCGACTATGACAGGCGCGATTCAAGTGTCGTGTTGCTCAAACTCTCGGCCGTTGCCCCGATGCGCGAGAACACCAGCCACACGAACAACAGCACGCTGCAGCCGATGAGCAGGGAGGCAATGGCAATCAATGGCTCGACCGTCGCAAAGCCCTTGAGGCGCAGCAGCAGTGCACCCAGCATCACCGGCACGCTCAGGTTGTACATCCAGAACTGTGCGGCCGCCGCTCGCCCTCCGGTGATGGACGGGTGCAGCGTGCCGATGACACCGAACAGGGCCATCGACACCCACCCCAACAGATTGATATGGGCATGTACTGCGTAGAGCGAATGGTCGCCGGACGCGCCCATCGCGACACCCAGCGCCACGCCAATGGCAAAGTAGATGGCCGCCAGCCGAAACCAGGTCCGCGAACGGGGATTGTGATTCATCGCATTCACCTCATGCGCCCGGGGGCGCGCTCAGTTGCTGAAATCCTGATATGAAATCGTTGAGCCCGGCGCGCTGGTTGTTCGGCACACAGGGCAGTGGCATATCCTGTGCCACGCCTTTATTATGAGACGCGTGTCTCACGATAAGACGGAGTATCATTTATTCCATGCCGATTCCCAAGTCAAGCCCGTCTGTCCGCGACGGCGATTCCCAGGGCCGATCCAACCAGAAGCTCAGAACGCGGCAAGCGCTGATCGATGCCGCCATCGCCTTGCGCGACGAGGGCCACAACCCGACTGTCGCGCAAGTGGCTGAGCGCGCAATGGTGTCTCGCGCCACCGCCTATCGCTACTTTCCCTCACCTGAAGCGCTGATCAGCGAGACGGCCGCCGAGCGCGACATCAAGCCACTGGAGCAGATCTGGCGCCCGGGGGACGATCCGGTGAAGGGCATTGGCCAGGCGGCACAGGCGTTGAACAAAGTCCTGATCGACGACGAGATCGGCCTGCACGTGATGGAGCGATCGTTCATGACGGTGTGGCTGGAAAACCCGTCTCCCCAGACGCCGCTGCGGCCGGGTCGACGCATGAGCTACATCGAGCCGATCGTCGACTCGCTCAAGGACGTGCTCCCACCCCGCGCGCGCAAACGACTGAAACAGGCGCTGTCGATCGTCATGGGCACCGAGGCCTTGATCGCCGTGCGCGATATCAGTCGCGCGAGCGTCGAAGAATCACTCGACACCGCCAGCTGGGCAGCGCGGGCCCTCGTTCGTCAGGCATTGGCCGAAGAGGAACAGGCACGACACAAGCGCAACCGTTAGCGCTCTGCTGCGGTGAATCGCAGTAACCGGGAATGCCCTGGCCGGTGTTGAATAATCAACAGTACTTCAACAACAACTGTCCGGCTGGCGATTTCACGCTTCGCTTTAATTTGTAAGGTGTTGATATTTAACGTTTAAATATCATGGCATGGATCATGCTCCATCTGGGTAAGGCTCCGTACCGACAGTCATTTGCAGGACTGTGCGGCCGTTGGCGGAGCCACCGTTAGAGTGAGGAATCCATGTCAGTTGCAGCCGCCTACCCGATCAATCCACCTTCGGCCCATGTGATCCGTGATGACGCCGAAGCCATACGCATTGCCCATGAAATCGCCGCGCTGTTGCAGGTCGGCGCCTCCAAGCGCGATCAGACGCGCCAGGTACCGGCCGAGGTGGTCGATGCTTTTTCCAACAGCGGGCTCTGGGGCATTACGGTGCCTCGGCAGTACGGTGGCGCCGAGGTGTCTTATGCGACCCTGGCCCAGGTCATCGCGATTGTCTCGGCGGCCGATCCATCCCTTGGCCAGATACCGCAGAACCATTACTGCCTGTTGGAAGACATCCGCCTGCAGGGTCGCCACGACCAGAAGCAGTTCTTCTTCGACCTGGCCTTGGCGGGAAACCGTTTCGCCAATGCGCTGTCGGAAACCGGCGGCAAGAACGTGCAGGACATCCGTACCCGCCTGGTCGCAGACGGCGAGGGCTATCGCATCGACGGGCGCAAGGGTTATTGCACCGGATCGCTTTATGCCCATTGGCTGGGCGTATTGGCCCTGGACAGCGAAGACCGTGCACAACTGGCCTTCGTGCCGCGCCACACCGAGGGTTTGAATGTGGTGGACGACTGGGACAGCATCGGCCAGCGCACCACGTCCAGCGGCACCGTGCTGGTCGAGGGGCTGTGGGTGCCGGCCTTCAACCTGTTCCCGACTTACCGCTCCTACGAACGCCCGACCCTGGCCGGCCCCTTTGCGCAGATCACCACGGCGGCCATCGATGCGGGCATTGCCCGTGCTGCGCTGCGTGACACCATCAGCTTTGTCCGCGAGCAGGCGCGGCCATGGATCGATGCCGGGGTGGAAAAGGCCAGTGAAGACCCGTTGACCATCATTCAGGTCGGCGCACTGGACATCCGTCTGGAAGCCGCCGAGGCGCTGCTCGAACGTGCGGGCTTGGTGCTCGACCAGGCCCGCTCGGCGCCCGATGAACAGTCGGTTGCGCAGGCATCGCTGGCCGTGGCCAGGGCCAAGGTGTTGACCACCGAAATCGCCATCGAGGCCAGCAACAAGCTGTTTGAACTGGGCGGCACCCGCTCGACGTTGCGCAAGCACAACCTCGACCGCCATTGGCGTAACGCGCGGGTCCATACCCTGCACGACCCTGTGCGCTGGAAGTACCACGTCGTGGGCAACTGGTTGCTCAACGGCATCAAGCCGCCTCGCCATGACTGGTCCTGAGGACGCGCAGATGCCCAAGCAAATTCGTCTCAACGCCTTCAGCATGAATACCGTCGGGCACTTGTCGCCCGGCCAGTGGCGCCACCCCCGTGATCAGTCCACACGCTACACCAACATTCACTACTGGATCGAGCTGGCGAAAACTCTGGAGCGCGGCAAGATCGACGGCCTGTTCATCGCCGATGTGCTCGGCGTCTATGACGTCTACCAGGGCAGTGCCGACGAGGCGCTGCGCAGCGCGGCGCAAGTGCCGGTCAACGATCCGTTGCAACTGGTGCCGGCAATGGCCGCGGCGACTCGTCACCTTGGTTTTGGCGTCACCGCGTCGGTGTCGTTCGAGCATCCGTTTCCGTTCGCCCGGCGCATGTCGACCCTCGATCACCTGACGTCGGGTCGGGCGGGCTGGAACATCGTCACCTCGTACCTGAGCAGTGGCGCACGAAACCTCGGCCAGGAGCGGCAGTTGTCCCACGATCAGCGTTATGCGCTGGCCGAGGAGTATCTGCAGGTGTGCTACAAACTCTGGGAAGCCAGCTGGGAAGAGGGCGCGGTGCAGGCCGACCGTGCCAGCGGGGTTTACGTCGATCCGCGCAAGGTGCACGGCATCGCTCATCAGGGCGAGTTTTTCAGTGTGCCCGGCTTCCACCTCAGCGAGCCCTCGCCACAGCGCACGCCGGTGATCTACCAGGCCGGCGCCTCCAGTCGCGGCCGGGTCTTCGCAGCAGCGAATGCCGAGTGCGTGTTTGTGGCCGCGCCGAGCAAGGTGGTGCTCAAACAACAGGTCGCACAATTGCGTGCGGAGGTTCAAGCGGCCGGTCGCGAGGCCGATCAGGTGCTGGTGTTCGAACAGCTCACGGTGATCGTCGCCGCGACGGACGCCGAAGCCCTGGAGCGCTTGCGCGAGTACCGCGAATACGCCAGTGCCAGCGGCGCCCTGACCTTGATGTCGGGTTGGACCGGCATCGATTTCGGCGAGTACAGGCCCGACCAGATTCTGCGTGAAGTGCCCAGCGATGCCATCCAGTCGGCCGTAGAGGCGTTTACCCGCGCCGACCCGAATCGGACCTGGACCACCGCAGAGATTGCCGATTACTGCGCCATCGGTGGCGATGGCCCGGTACTGGTGGGTTCGGCGAAAACCGTGGCCGATCAACTCCAGGAGTGGGTCGAGCAAACCGATGTCGACGGCTTCAACCTGGCCAGCGTGGTCGCGCCGGAGACCTTTGAGGCGGTGGTCGATCTGCTCGTGCCGGAGTTGCAGGCACGGGGTCTGTTCAAGCGCGAGTACGAGGACGGCACCCTGCGCCACAAGCTCTTCGGCCAGGGCGATCGCCTGGCGACGCCACACCCGGCGGCGGCCTTGCGCGTGGGAGAGCGGCGATGAACGAGTGGTTCGCTCATGTCAATTGGGGCGAGGTGGCCGAGGCTTGCCTGGACACCTCGAGCATGCTCGGTGCGGCATTGGCCTGCACCGTGTTGCTCGGGTTGCCGCTCGGCGTGCTGTTGTACCTGACGGGCCAGCGCCAGTTGCTCGAATCGCCGCGCCTGTACCGGCTGTTGTCGGTGGTGGCCAACGTGCTGCGCTCGATGCCGTTCATCATTCTGTTGATCGTGCTGATCCCGGTGACCACCCTGGTCACAGGCACCTCGCTGGGCGTGCGCGGCGCCATCCCGCCCTTGGTGGTCGGCTGCACGCCGTTCTTCGCCCGGCTGGTGGAAAGTGCCTTGCGCGAAGTCGACCGCGGTCTGGTTGAAGCCGTGCAGTCCATGGGCGCCAGCACCCGGCAAATCATCCTGCATACCTTGCTGCCAGAAGCCCGGACCGGGCTGATCGCCGCGGTCACGGTCACCGCCATCGTGCTGGTGGACTACACCGCCATGGCCGGCGTGGTGGGCGGCGGTGGCCTCGGGGACCTGGCCATCCGTTTCGGTTACCAGCGTTTCCAGACCGATGTGATGGTGGTCACCGTGCTGCTGCTGATCCTGCTGGTGCAGGCGTTGCAGATGAGCGGCGACCGCCTGGTCCGGCATTACACACGGCGCTAAGCGCCTGCCTTACCCGAACGCAGCAGCCGGGTACCGTTGCTGCAGGCCCTACGTCCACCTCACGACGGCCACTTTCCGATCATTCTGGAGTCATGAGCATGAAAAAGACCCTGGCCGCCCTCGCTGCCGTTTTATCCCTGAGCGCCCACGCCAACGAAAAACTGGTGGTGGGCGCCACCCCGGTGCCCCACGCGGAGATACTGGAATTCGTCAAACCGGTGCTGGCCAAGGAGGGGGTTGATCTGGACATCAAGGTCTTCAGCGACTTCATCCAGCCCAACCTGCAACTGTCCGAGAAAAACCTCGACGCCAACTACTACCAGTACCGGCCGTTCCTCGATGACTTCAACAAGACCCGGCACACCGATCTGGTACCGGTAGTGGGCGTGCACATCGAGCCGTTCGGCGCCTATTCGACCCGGATCAAAAAACTCGCCGATCTGCCCGAAGGCGCCAGTGTCGCCATTCCCAACGATCCGGTGAACACCGGGCGCGCCCTTGTGCTGTTGCACGAAGCGGGGCTGATCAAGCTCAAGGACCCGAGCAATACCCTGGCGACGCAACACGACATCGTCGAGAACCCGCACAAACTGAAGATCCGTGAACTGGAAGGCGCCTTGCTGGCCCGTGCGGTCAGCCAGGTGGACCTGGCGTTCGTCTTTGCCAACTACGCACTGGAGGCCGGTATCGACACCAACAGCGCGTTGATCGTCGAGAAGGGCAAGGACCTGTACGTCGAGTTCCTGGTCGCCCGTCCGGACAACATCAATGATCCGGGTATCCAGAAGCTGGCCAAGGCCCTGAACTCGCCGCAAGTGCGCGATTTCATCCTGACCCGCTACAAGGGCCAGATCGCTCCCGGCTTCTGACCGGTAGCCAAGACGAACACTCTTCTGTGGCGAGGGAGCTTGTCGGATCGCCGCACCGTCCCGCTGGGGCGCGAAGCGGCCCCAAAAGATGGGACTGCTACGCAGTCCAACGGGACGGTGCGGCGATCCGACAAGCTCCCTCGCCACGGGGCATGGTCACTTTTGTTTGTGCAGGACTTTCGTTCATGGTGAGTTTCAATCCACAGGCCCTGGCTGCCGCCGTGCATATACGGCTGGTGGGCCTGGGCAAGCATTACCGGGTCGGGCAGCAGAGCGTGCAAGCGCTGCACGACATCAACCTAGACATCCGCCGCGGTGAGGTGTTCGGCATCATCGGTCGCAGCGGCGCTGGCAAATCCTCGCTGCTGCGCTCGCTCAACCGTCTGGAACAACCGAGCAGCGGCCAGGTATTGATCGAGGGTGAGGACATCGTCGGTTTCGATCGTGCACGCCTGGCCGGCTTGCGTCAGCGCACCGGGATGATCTTCCAGCACTTCAACCTGATGGCCTCCCGAACCGTCGGCGACAACGTCGGCCTGCCGCTGCGGCTGGCGGGCATCGGACGTGCCGAGCGCGAGCGCCGAGTCGACAAGCTGTTGCAGCTGGTGGGGCTGCAGGACAAGCGTGATGCGTACCCGGCGCAGCTCTCCGGCGGGCAAAAGCAGCGGGTCGGCATTGCCCGGGCGCTGGTGTTGCAGCCGGATCTGTTGCTGTGTGACGAAGCGACCTCGGCACTTGATCCGCAGAGCAGCCAGGCGATTCTCGCATTGCTGCGCGACATCAATCGGCGCCTGGGGCTGACCATCGTGCTGATCACCCACGAGATGGAGGTGATCCGCGACCTCTGTGACCGCGTGGTGGTCCTGGAGCAAGGCCGGGTGGTCGAGCAAGGCGACGTCTGGCAAGTGTTCGGTGACCCGCAACACGATGTCACCCGTGCCTTGCTCGGCACACTGCAGTCGGCCGGGCATGACGTGCCGTCAGCACAGGCTTCAGCCGCGATACTGCTCGACCTGCACTTCACTGGTGCCAGTGGTCACGAACCGGAGTTGTCGGCCATCGCCGCGCTGTTCGGTGGCCGCACGCACCTGGTGCAAGGGGGTATCGAGCGCATCCAGGGCCGTGCGCTGGGGCGACTGCGGGTGCGGGTGGAAGCCGCCAGTGGCGCAGTGGACGCATTGCTGCAACAGGCACGACAGATCGCCGATCGGGTCGAGCGGGTCGAGCGGGTCGGCGCCTGAGTCGGTTTTGGGCGGCGGCACTGCCGGGCAATCATATCGATGGTGTAGTATTATTTACTATGATTAACTTTGAATCGAGTACCGATCAGGAGTAACTCCATCATGGTAACCACCACGAAAACCCGATCTGTCACGGCTCACGTCCCTGAGCAATTGGCCCAAAAAGTCGATTTGATGGCAGAGCGTCTGGAGCGCTCCAAAAACTGGATCGTCAAACAGGCTCTATACGCCTGGATAGACCAGGAAGAAGAGCGTAGTCGCCTGACCCGCGAGGCCCTCGCCGATGTTGACGCTGGCCGCGTGATTGACCACCAGGCTGTTCAGGCCTGGGCGGATAGCCTCAGCACCGACACGCCGTTGCCGGTACCGCGCTGATGGAGTTGAAGTGGACAAGCAAGGCGCTTTCCGACATTACCCGACTGTACGAGCTTCTGGCGTCGGTGAATCAGCCTGCCGCGGCACGAACAGTGCAGCAAATCACGGCGATACCGATCACGCTGCAGAGCAATCCACGTATTGGCGAACGCCTGGAAGAGTTCGAGCCAAGGGATGTGCGCCGAATTCAGATCGGCCATTATGAGCTGCGTTACGAAATAGTGGATTCCACTCTCTATGTGCTGCGCCTGTGGCACACCCGCGAGGATCGGTAGCCAGGTGAAATCACTCGCGATTGCCCGGCCAATCATATCGATAGCTGGATCACCCGATGGTCTGGCGAGTCATCGACGGCACGACGCTTGTTGACCACCAGCTCGCCGATGGCGATCAGGCGCGCCCGGGTCACGTTGCGCGAGAGTCCGAGCAGGCTGGCGGTATGTACCTGATTGTGATGGCAGAACTGATAGGCGGCGCGCAACAAACTGTCCTCGACCTGCTCGTACAGCGCGCCCTGGTGTTCTTCGAATAACCGTTTGAACGCGCGCTGCAGGAGCGCCTGGGCTGACTCTTCAGAGGGACTGGTTTTTTCCGCCGGGCGCTCGATACGCAAATGCGACAGGCGCAGATCCTCCTGCCGCACGAGACCGTCCCGGCAGATCAGCAAGGTGTGGTGGATGACGTTTTCCAGTTCGCGAATGTTGCCGGGCCAGCCATAGTCGGCCAGCTTGCGTTCGGCGTCGGCACTGAGGGCAATCTGTCCGTATCCCAGGCGTTCGCTGTAGGTGCGGATGAAGTGGCGGGCCAGCGGCAGAATGTCGCCGGGGCGGTCACGCAGCGGATGCAAGTGCAGGCTGACCACGTTGAGGCGGTAGTAGAGGTCTTCGCGGAAATGTCCGGCGTTGATCGCTTTTTCCAACTGCACATTGGTGGCGGCCAACACCCGGACGTTGATCGCAATGCTCTTGCGCGAGCCCAGTCGCACCACCTCACGCTCCTGCAGCACACGCAGCAGCTTGACCTGGATGGGCATCGGCAGATCGCCGATTTCGTCGAGGAACAAGGTGCCGCCATTGGCCTCTTCGAACCAGCCCGGCTTGGCGCTGATGGCGCCGGTGAAGGCGCCTTTCTCATGGCCGAACAGTTCGGCCTCGACCAGTGATTCGGAGAAGGCGCCGCAGTTGACCGCCACAAAGGGCCCCTGACTGCGCCGGCTGAGGTTATGGATATGGCGTGCGACCAACTCCTTGCCGGTGCCGGTTTCACCGATGATCAGGACGCTGGCCTCGCTGGGCGCGACCTGTTGCAAATGGGCGAGCAGGGCCTGCGACTTGGGGTCTTCGAAAACCTGGGCGGTGGCGCGGATCGACGTGGCCAGCGACGGGGATGGGGGCAGAGTCAGCAGTTGCATGGGGCTCCCTCGCTTATGAGTAGAAAGTGGGAACAGGGCGGTTCTGGTTCAGCGCCCAGTCACCCAGCTCGTGAATTTTGTAGTCCACCGGGTCATGCAGCGTCTGGGTACGCAGGTTGCGCCAGTAACGGTCGAACCGCAGCGAGGCGTGAGTCGCGCGCGCCCCGGTGACTTCAAACAAACGGGTGCACAGGTCGAGGCCGGTACGGGTCGCCGTCACCTTGGCGCAGGCGATCGACAGCGCCAGTTGCGCACGCTCCTCGCTACCCAGGTTGTGTCCCTTGCGCCAGGCTTCGTCGAGCTGTGCCGCGGCGCGTTCAACCAGTACGCGTGTGCTTTCCAGGCCCAACCAGAACTCGCCGTAGTGGCGCAGGATGTAGGGGTCTTCGCTGACATGGCGGACCTTGGAGGTGAACCACGGGCGTCCCTCCTTGAGCGTGTAATGACGGGCTTCCTCGAAAGCCCCCTCGGCGATGCCAAGGAAAATGTGGGCAAAGTGCAGTTGGGCGATCAGTGGGCGCAGGCAGGCAAAGGGGGTGCTCAAGGGACCCGGATCAAGCAGCAGCTCCGACTCTTCCACCCGCACCCGCTCGAAGGTTGCGCTGCCGCTGTCGGTCTGGCGCTGGCCCATGTTGTCCCAGTCGCCATGCAGGGTAATGCCGGTACGGCCACTGGGAATGGCGGCGATCAGCAACTTGCCGCCGGCGCTTTCGTCGACCGCTGAAGCAATCAGCATTTCCGAGTCGCTGGCACCGGAGCAGAAACTTTTCTTGCCGGAAAACTCACGCCAGCCATCGAACTTCTTCACCACTGTGCGGGTGTCGAGCGGGTTGAGTGCATTGCCCCAGAACCAGTTGTTGCGGGCGGTCTGTTCAAACCAGGGCTGCCACTGCTCGGGCCGCGAGAACAGTCGCACGGTAGCCAGCATCAGGTGCTGGAAGCCGAAGACGTGGGCGATCGAACTGTCGACCTTGGCAAACTCGCGGACCACGCCGAGCGTCTCGCTCCAGTCGGCCCCCAGGCCACCGAACTGGGTCGGAATGCTCAGGGCCAGCAAGCCGCTGTGACGAAGGGCGTCGCGCTCGGCTTTTGGCGTGCCGCCGTGCTCGTCCCGTTCAGCGGCCGTTTCGGCAAAGGTGGCGGCCAATTTGCGCGCGGTCTGCAAGGGGCTCAGGACGGCAGTCTGTAGTTGGGTGCTCACGCGCAATTCCTCGATTGTTGTGTTGTGCCTGCCAGGCAGGTCGCTAACGTCAGGCTCATGGTGTGTGTGTCCGTGGCAAGACATCGTTGGCGATCATTTCGCCAAAGGGGCCGGTGAGGTTGGTCACGCCCCGACCTGCCAGACTGGCATAGGGTTCGGGCAGCAACGGGAAGACCAGTTCGGCAAAGCGATAGGCTTCTTCGAGATGTGGATAACCGGAAAAAATGAAGCTTTCGATGCCCAGGTCGGCGTATTCCTTGATCCGTGCAGCCACCTGTTGTGGATCGCCGACCAGTGCCGTGCCTGCGCCACCGCGTACCAGACCGACGCCGGCCCACAGGTTGGGGGAGATTTCCAGGTTGTCCCGGCGACCGTCATGCAGCGCGGCCATGCGCCGCTGGCCTTCGGAGTCGAAGCGTGCGAATGAGGTTTGCGCCGCGGCAATGGTCTCGTCGGATATGTGCTCGATCAGTCGGTCGGCGGCCTGCCAGGCTTGGTCTGCAGTCTCGCGCACGATCACATGCAGACGGATACCGAACTTCACGGTCCGCCCATACCGGGCTGCCCGGGCGCGGACATCGGCGATCTTTTGCGCCACCGCAGCCGGCGGCTCACCCCACGTCAGGTAAACATCCAGCTGCTCGGCCGCCAGGTCATGGGCCGCATCCGAAGAACCGCCGAAATACAAGGGCGGGTAGGGCTTCTGAACCGGTGGATAGAGGGCCTTGGCGTTTTCCACCTGGAAGTGCTTGCCATGGAAATCCACGGACTCGCCTTGCAGTACGCGGCGCCAGATCTGCAGGAATTCATCGGTGACTTCGTAACGCTCGGCATGGCTCAAGTGGATGCCATCGCCACGGTTTTCATCCGGATCACCCCCGGTCACCACATTGATCAGCAAGCGTCCGCCGGATAATCGGTCAAGGGTAGCGGCCATGCGTGCCGATACCGTCGGCGAGATGATCCCCGGACGAATCGCCACCAGATAGCGCAGGCGTTCGGTCAGCGGCGTCAGCGCCGATGCGATGACCCAGGAGTCTTCGCAGGAACGCCCGGTAGGAATCAGCACCCCGTAGTAACCCAGGCAATCCGCCGCCTGGGCGATCTGCTTGAGGTAGTTGAGGGTCACCGGGCGCGCGCCCTGGCTGGTGCCAAGGAAGTGGCCGTCACCGTGGGTCGGCAGGAACCAGAAAACATTCATCGACGGGCTCCTCAGGCGCTCTGGCGCAGGCGTTGGTGGGTGTTGAAAAAGGGCAGGGCGCGTTCTACGGCCAGGCCGATGCGCGCCTGCAGCAGATCGCAGTCGATGCGGTAATCGCGGAAGTCGGATTCGCTGGCGTACACGCCCAGCGGCAGGGTCAGCGACTGGAAGAAACTGAACAGTGGCCGTAGTTGGTGATCGATCACCAGCGCGTGACGAGGGCTGCCACCGGTAGCGGCGAGCAGCACCGGCGTGTCGATCAGGGCGTCCTGGTCGATCAGGTCAAACAGGTGCTTGAGCTGGCCCGGATAGGAACCGCGATAGACCGGCGAAGCGACAATCAACAGGTCGGCGTTTTCGATGGCTTGCAGTTGCGCCTCGACCTCGGCGGGCAACTCTTTACGGCTGAGGGCACCGCCCACGTCGCGGGCGAGGTCGGCCAGTTCGATGACCCGGCCCACCATATTCAGACGGCTTGCGAATTCGTCGAGAATGGCCTGGCTGAGCACCTGGGTGCGAGAAGGGCGGTAGGCACCACCGGATACAGCGATTACGTTCAAGGGGGCAGTCATGTTCAATTCCTGTGCTGTCGCTCTACAAACAGAGTCGGTGGCAGTGCTCAGCAAGAACCGAACCAGTTTTTATCTCTATGAAACCAAAGGGATTTATTTGATTTTTTTGGTTGGTGTGTTGCTGTCAGGCAATTTTTGTTGAATCGCTGTTTGCCTGGAAACACTTGCGAGCTGTTCCATTTCGGACAGTTATAGGAGATTGCATATATTCTTCAAAGGAATTAATAATTATTTTAATATTCCTTTATGGTATTTGTAACGCGAAGGGAGAGCGGTGCCTGGAAGATGGATCAGTCGAGCAGTGATACCAGTCGAGGTTCGATGGACTGTGCAGACAGGTCCAGCAGTGCCAGGGTGACCGGCAACTTGAAGCGTCGACGCCCGGCGCTGCCCGGATTCAGGAACAGGCGTTCGCCGCGCCATTCGATGCCTGGTTTATGGGAGTGGCCGGTGATCACCAGGTCGATACGCTCATCTGGATGGATTGCAAGGTCGGCGATGTCATGCACCAGCAGGACCTTCCAGCCGTTGAGGTCCAGGCGCAGACAGTCGGGCAGCTCGCGCGCCCAGGGCGCGTCCAGGTCGTTGTTGCCACGCACCCCGTGCACCGGTGCAATGGCCGCCAATTGGTCGAGGATGTGCGCGCTGCCGATGTCGCCGGCGTGAATGATGCCATCGCAGCCCAGCAGGGCGGCGATGGCTTCGGGGCGGAGCAGGCCGTGGGTGTCGGAGATGACACCGACTTTCATCGCGGGCGGGTCGAGCGGCATTCTGACGGGCCTGTCTGCTGTGCTAACGCTGCTGCCACTAACTTTGCGGCACTAACTTTGCGGAACTACCCGCGCTTCGTTACCGCTGCCCTCGACATAAACGTTCAGGCCTTTTGTCAGCGCCGGATTGATTGGCTGGGTCACCTGAACCAGTACGCCGCTGTGGGTCCGAACGATGATCTGCTGAGCCTCCACGGGCTGATCATACTTTTTCTTTTCGACGTAGTTGCCACCTACCCCGCCGGCGAGGGCACCGGCAACCATCGCCACATCCCGCCCGGTGCCCTTGCCGACCAGGCTTCCCAAGGCTAAACCGCCAATACCGCCCAATATGGCGCCGACGCCGCTATCGTGATTGGTCTGCATCTGGGTGAGGGAAATCTGCTCGATTTTCCCCGAACGGATCTGCGTCTCGCCAGCGCCTCCGCTCCCGGCGCCGACCGCGGAACAGCCGCCGAGCACCAGCCCAAGAAACGTAACCGACAGCCAGGAAGCGATAGTTTTCATCGTCGAACTCCATTTTCAGGGAAATAGATCATGCAAACGCATCAATTCACGTTAGACGAAAAAGCCTGATGCATTCGGTTCTTTTACCGGGCAAGGTCGGTAGCGGGGCTTGGCAGCGTCCGTCAGGTTCAGTTGCCAGCTTCAACAGACGTCACTTGTCCTGATTCGATGGATAAAGACCGGCAAACCGCGCAATCACGACACCCACGTAAAAAACGCCTGAAAATTCTTCGACCATCACCAGTGAGCGGGCATGGTTGGTCATCGGGATAAAATCACCGTAACCGGTGGTTGTGAGCGTCGTGAAGCTGAAATAAATCAGTTTGAAGAACGTGCCAGGCTGTGTGAAGTCGAGGTGGCCAGGGCCAAATGAATCAGCGATGGATACTTCGACCAAGGCATAAACGAAGGACCAGACGAAGGCCAGCATGATGTAACCCGCAAGCGCGCCATGCAGCTTGTCGGCAGAAATTGGCCCGCGCTTCAGAATATAGCGAAGCACTCCGCTGAACGAGACGGCAAGAGACGCCGTATAAGCTATCCCGGCAAGGTTGAGAATCGCGATACTCTGAGCCCACAACGCCGTCCATTGAAGACCAACCCCAAGCAACGCCAGACCCAGCTTGAGGATGAACCCCCGCCGAGTCTGCCTGGTGACGAAAGCACCCACGAGCAGCACGATTGAAAACAGAATGCCAAGCAACGTACGAGCAAACAGACCTTCCTCAAGAAAGGGAAACAGCAGGATCAATCCCAGCAAGAGCAGCAATAGATAGGTGCAGGGACCTTTCCCTATAAGCATCTGAGCTAAACCCTCGTCGGAGTCGGGTTTGTCTTGCGGATTTGTCATATCGGTTTCCCAAAGGGCCAAGTAGTGCTTCGGACCTGACGTCGCACGGTTGAAATCAGACTTGGCTTCAGAATAGTCGCCAGTACGATTCAAGTCGTGAATGGGTGTGGAATGCTCTAGTCCGCGCCTTCAGGCAATCCCTGTCGTGAAACTGTAATATTGCAGTCATAGAATTGACATGACTGCTTACATTTACTACAGATGGCCTTTGGCCTTTTCATGGATGAGCAAGCCTCATGCGTCGTGTCGTATTCAATCAAAAAGGCGGCGTTGGAAAATCCAGCATCGCCTGCAATCTTGCCGCTGTGAGTGCAGCCGAAGGGTACCGAACGCTGCTGGTTGATCTTGACCCCCAGGCAAACTCGACTCACTACCTCACCGGGCTGAGCAACGAGCGTATTCCTGCCGGCATCGCCGATTTCTTCAAGCAGACGCTGTCCGGCGGTTTCGAAGGCAGGCGCCATCGGGTGTCCATCACCGAGACCCATTACAACAACCTCCACTTGGTGACGGCGAGTCCGGATCTGGCAGACCTGCAGTCAAGACTCGAGAGCAAGTTCAAGATCAACAAGCTGCGCAAGTTGCTGGTTGAACTGTCCGAGGATTACGAGCGCATCTATATCGATACGCCGCCTTCGCTGAACTTCTACACCTTCAGCGCTTTGGTGGCGGCAGACCGGGTGCTGATTCCATTCGATTGCGACAGCTTTTCTCGCCAGGCGATGTACCGGGTCATCGCTCAAGTGGAGGAATTGCGACTCGATCACAATGAGTCGCTTGAAGTGGAAGGGGTGGTGGTGAACCAGTTCACCGGGCACACCGGTTTTCACCAGAGTCTCGTCAATGAGCTGCTGGCCGAAGGCTTGCCAGTGCTGCCGGTTTATCTCAGCAGTTCCGTCAAGATGCGTGAGTCTCACGAAGTGTCTGTCCCCATCGTGCATCTGGCCCCGCGCCACAGGCTCTCGCTGGAGTACGCGGGCTTGCTGGATGCACTGGAGCGGGTCGCCTGATAGCGAGTCGCTGTCTACGCGCTGTTACCAGTCGCCCGCGACGAACCTTTACCCCGATCAGAAATATTTGAGCCAGCCAATATCACGACGACGAGCCTTCAATGCGGCAAACCAGCGTACAGGTAGGAACAGTGTTGTAGCCAAGAGCGCTGCCGTCAGCCACACCGCCCAAATGCTGTCGAAACCGAAGTAGTTGCCCTGATTCAAACCGAACAACGCCACGTGGGTCAGATACAGTATTTTCAGCGCGTAAAGATGGAGCAGGTAGAAGAACATCGGCGCCGCGCCAAATACCGCCAGAGTGCTGATCCACTTGCGTTGCCGAGCCCGCTCAAAGCCAGGCAGCAGCAACAGGCTCACCCCTAGCGTCAGCGAGAGGAACAGCAGGGAAGGCGGGTACTTTGTGATGTTGAAGAAACTCATGAGGGTTTGTGTGGCGCTTTCATAGTGCACCCAATGTGCCTCGCCATAACCGTTGACCAGGCGCAGTGCGATGAAACCGGTCAATGCGCTGGCCCCGGCCAACAACAGATGGCGCTGACGCACGGTGGCCGAGGCTGAGCGTGCGAACCAGGGGCCGACGCAGTAACCCAGGGCGATGACACCGATCCACGGCAGCAGGGGATAGGAAGTGCGCAGGCGCAAGCTGTCGGAGAAATCGATCCAGCCGCGATCATGCAAGATTGCCCAGGGCAGGTGCATCGCTGAACCGACCGGGAAGTGCAGAGAATCGAGCAGGTTGTGCCCGGCGACGATGACCAGGCCCAGAACACACAGGAGCGGCCGAGGCAGCCAGACCAGTGCAGCGAGGGCCGTCATGCTCAGGCCGATCGCCCAGATCACCTGCAGGTAGATCACATTGGGCGGGAACTGGAATGTCCAGGCGAAATTCACCAGGGTGAACTCCAGCAGAACCAGGAACAGACCACGCTTGAACAGGAACATCGACACAGCTTTCTTGCCCTGGTGCTTTTCGCCGTACAGATAGGCGGACAGTCCGGTGAGAAGAACGAACACTGGTGCACACAAATGGGCGAGGGTCCGGCTGAAAAACAGCGCCGGTTCGGTGGTGTCGATGACCATCGGGTCGGCTACCTGGCGGTGTAGCAAGAACGTCTCGCGCACGTGATCCAGCAGCATCAACAGGATCACCAATCCCCTGAGGGCATCGATGGATAGCAGGCGTTGGCTTACGCTCGTGGCGGGCGGAATCTGATTGAAGTTTGTCATCGAAAGTCGCAGGCAGGGAGTGGAGAGCTCTGCCAGTAGCCACCGACAGATCATGAATGGTTACTGTATAACATAATAGAGGTCTGTCCCGTGAACGTTCCGGCCATTGATTCGATATAGCCTGAAGCGAGCCTTATATTCCATAAAGATAGTACAAATGCGTTTTATAGTGCGTTTTAATCTATTCAGGTTTTTTTGAATTGATTGGAGCATTTGTCTTTGAAAACTATGGCGCTTCTACCCTTTGGCCTGGCGTTGCTCGCTACCTGCTCAACGGCTTTCGCGGGTGCGACCCTGGATCGCGTGACACAAAAAGGCGAGCTGACCGGCGTCCTGATGGAAAGTTATCCGCCGTTCTCGTTTCTCAATGAGCAGAACCAACTCGACGGGTTTGACGTGGATGTTGCCAAGGCTGTTGCGCAACGCCTCGGGGTCAAACTCAAGTTGGAAACACCGTCCTGGGATGTGATTGCCGCCGGCCGCTGGAGTGGGCGCTATGACATCTGCGTCTGCTCGATGACCCCGAGCAAGGCTCGGGCCGAGGTGTTTGATTTTCCGGTCGAGTATTACCAGTCGCCGGCCGTCATCGTGGTGAATGCCAAGGACAAAGACATCACGGCGGGCAAAGACTTGTCCGGCAAAAAAGTCGGTGTGATCAGCGCGTCGACTTACGAAGCCTACTTGAACAAGGATCTGGTGATCGAGGGCGCCGAGGACAAGCCGTTGAACTATCCATTCAATAATGTCCAGGTGGCCCCTTATGACAATGAAACGGTGGCCTTCCAGGACCTGGCGCTGGGCACAGGCGTTCGTCTGGATGCCATGGTCACCAACCTCATCACCGCTCGCGAGCGGATTGCCCAGGATCCGCGCTTCAAGATAGCCGGCGATACGCTGTATGCCGAACCGAACGTCGTGGCCATTGAAAAGGGCGACCCGCAATGGAATGCCAAAGTCACCGAGGTCATTACTCAACTCAAGACTGACGGTACGCTGAGCAAGATTTCGCAGAAGTGGATCGGTGCCGACATCAGCCAATGACAGCCCTCAACCCACACCCGGCCAAGGCCACTGCCGCCCCTGTAATCGAGACGCGCCGCTTTAGCCAATTGTTTGGATTTCGCACTCGCCTGTATTTGACGTGGGCGGCGTTGTCTGGAATGTGCGTCCTGTTCTTCATGAGCTTCGATTTGAAGTTTTCGATCATCCTGGAGAAATGGCCCAATCTGGTTGGCCTGCACCTTGGGCCAAACGGTTTCCTGCAAGGCGCCGCGCTGACGTTGTTCCTATGTTTCTGTTCGATCTGGCTTTCATTGCTCCTTGGTTTTGTGACGGCGCTGGCGCGCCTGTCACGCAGCGCAGTGGCATTCGGCATTGCCAGTTTCTATGCGTCTTTTTTTCGCGGTACACCGCTGCTGATCCAGATCCTGCTGATCTATCTGGGCTTGCCGCAGTTGGGCGTTGTACCCGGGGCAATCAGCGCGGGGATCATTGCGCTTTCGCTTAACTATGGTGCCTATCTGAGCGAGATCTTTCGCGCCGGCATCCTGGCGGTAGCACCCGGGCAGCGCGAAGCGGCGAAGGCGCTGGGTCTTGGGCCGAAGGCGACCTTTGTGCACATCATCTTGCCGCAAGCCATGCGCACGATCATTCCGCCGACAACCAGCCAGTTCATTTCAATGCTCAAGGACTCATCGCTGATTTCGGTGATGGGGGTGTGGGAGGTCATGTTTCTGGCGCAGTCCTATGGCCGCTCTTCCTATCGCTACATCGAAATGCTCACCACCGCAGCGGTCATCTATTGGTTGCTGTCCATCGGGCTGGAATTGATACAGCACCGCCTTGAGCGCCACTACGGCAAAGGTTTCAAGAATCAGCGGTGAACCGCCGCGTTTAATGACTTTATCTATAGGAACCACGATGTCCGATCCAAAACCTCTTTTGTTTGCGCTCTATGAGCAAGCCAGTGTGGGCTGTGGCGGCGCGCCAAGCCTTTGGACCCATCCCGCTGACGAACGACTGGCGATCAATTCTCTGGGCTATTGGTCGAACCTGGCGCGCATTGCCGATCAGGCTCACCTCGACATGCTGTTTTTTGGTGATGTGCTGGGCTTCTACGATGTATTTGGTGGCAACGCCGATGCGGCGATGAAGTGGGCGGTGGAAGCCCCGGCGAACGATCCGCTGATGATCATTCCGGCATTGGCCGCCGCTACGGAAAACCTGGCCTTTGGCGTTACCGTGACCACCAGCTACGAACATCCCTTCACCCATGCCCGTCGCTTCAGCACGCTGGATCACCTCACCAACGGCCGGGTCGGCTGGAACATCGTCACCTCATACCTGTCCAGCGCCGCCCGGAACTTCGGCCTGGAGCAGATGATCAAGCACGATGACCGCTATGAACGTGCCGAAGAGTTTCTTGATGTGGTCTACAAACTCTGGGAGGGCAGTTGGGCCGACGACGCCGTGGTCGCGGACAAGGCGCGCCAGCTCTACGCTCGGGGCGAGCGTGTGCGGCCGATCAATCATGTGGGTGAGCATTACCGGGTGGCCGGGCCGCATTTGACGTCCCCGTCGCCACAACGGACGCCTTTGTTGATTCAGGCGGGCTGGTCGGGGCGCGGTCGTGAGTTCGCCGCCAAGCACGCCGAATTGATCTTCATTGCCAAGTCCAACCCGCAGGAAATTCGCCAGGGGCTCGAGGAAATCTGGGCCAAGGCCCAAGCACGTGGCCGTCAGCGTGATGATGTGAAGTCCCTGACAGTGCTGCGTATCGTCACCGCGAAAACCGAGATTGAGGCTCAGCGCAAATACGACGAACTGCAAAGCAACTATCACTTGCAGGCGCAACTGGTCAGTTACGCGGGCGACACCGGCATTGATATCGGCCGCTATGCCGACAGTGAGGCGCTTTCCACCCACACCGAGGGCATGACCTCCTATGTGATGCATCCCGATGGCAGTGGCAAACCGTTGACGGCAGGCGACGTCAAACAGCGTTTTGCCAACGTCACCCGAGGCAGTGATCTTATTCTCGTGGGCACCCCTCAACAGGTGGCCGAGCGCATTGAGGAACACGCCAGAATTTCCGGTACCAGCGGTTACATGATCAATCCGCTGATCAGCCCGGGCAGCCTTGAGGATTTCGTAGAACTGGTGATCCCTGAATTGCAGAAACGCGGGCTCTACCGCACCCAACCGCAAAGCGGTACCTTTCGCTCGCGGTTACGGGGTGACGGTTCGAACCATTTGCCGGCGTCGGCTTATGGCGCTTCGTTCCGTTTCAATGAAGGTTTGTAGTGGTCAGACCTGGAGGTCACTTGTAGGCGCTGGCTTGCCCGCGACGGGCGTTAACGATAACGCGGGTGAACTGGATGAACGCGGCGTACTTGAATCCATCGCCAGCAGGCTGGCTCCTACAGTGAAACCCTGGGCGATTCACTGCTCAGGAAACCAGCGCTGGTGAAGCTTCTTGAGCACACCGTTGGCCTCGATGCGTCGATAGCCTTCGTCATACACTTCCAGTGCTCGCAATCCGTCTGGATGGGACAGGCTAAAACCTATCGTCGAGTTCACCAGTCCGCAATTGAAGGCGAAGCGCACGGTATCTTCTGTCCCTGACTGCTGAGCCTTTCGGTTTCGGACCTCGAGGTCGTTGCTCATGATCACGGCTGCCTGAAAGCGTCGAGCAGCGAGTTTCTGGAGGCTCGTCAAGTCTGAGAGGGAATTCTCGAACACGACCCCCGAGGTCTGGAGTGCCATGACCTGGGTTGAGTATTCGTAATCTCTGGTGATGCCGACGACGGTGCCGGGCGGCAAAATACATTGACCGTCCGGGGGCTTCGGCAAGGGGGTCTTGATGGATTCAAAAACATCGTTACTGACCTTGAATATCGGTCGCGCCGCCAGTTTGATCCTGCCCTGGAATTCGGGTTGCCAGCTCATGTTGAAGCACGCGGCGACCTGGCCGTTGAGCACCATATACTTGCAGCGTGAATAGGGCACTACTTTTAACCTGGCCTCCACGGCCATCTCTTTGAAGGCGGCGAGGACCACGTCGTTGGCGTACCCTGTACCGTCGCGGTTTGACCAGGGTGCGGCGGCATCTTCTACCATGATTGTCAGCGTTTCATGCGTCTGCTGTGCGGCGTTGGCACTCGCTGCCAGCAATTGGAGGAGACACGCCAGAAGGGTCGGAGCAAGATATGGCCACATTCTGCGATAAGTCCTTTTATAACCCTGGAGGCTTCATTGAGTGCTTCATTCCAGCGCTGGCGGTCAGGTATTCAAGTGTCGGCATGCTGTCCGGTTTCTGTTCGTCCTTGCTGATTATAACAAGCCCGTAGTGGTCGACCCGACGGATGTCGGCTTATGCCGTTGTTTGACGACGGCCCGGATCAAAAAGGACTGCACATGACCCAGTATCTTGCCTTGCTTTTTGTCGGCGCTACAGGATTTGCCCAGGCGCAAACCCTATGCTCTGACGCCTGGTACCAAGCGATCGAAAAGAGACTGCAAACTGCCGATGCGCAAGGGCACGGGCCTGATATTGGCTCCGACGAATGGAAATCGGTGATCGAATTCAAAGCCGGGGTTCGCGGTAGGGCAAACGTCCCTGAACGAAACTCCGAAAAGTGGTGCACGTACATTGATCAGCAGACCAAGGCGATGCAGGCGACCGGGAGCGACGCCGGAAAACCCCTGACGGTCAATGTGACACCTGGCCCTTCTTACGATTGCGCCAAGGTGGAGCCCGGCGGTATCGAGGCGATGATCTGTGAGGACAAGGACTTGTCCGCGCTCGATCGCCAGCTGTCGCAGGTTTATGCCAGTGCGCGTATCAAGGCCGGCAACGAGCATCCTCCCACGCTGAAAGCAGAGCAACGTGGATGGATCAAGGGGCGCGATGACTGCTGGAAGAGCGATGACGCGGGTGCCTGCGTACGCATGGAATACCAGCGCCGCATCGCCGAGTTGCAGGCACGGTACCGACTGGTAGCGGGCACAGGGCCGGTTTACTACGAGTGCGACGGCAACCCGGCTAACGAGGTCACGGCCATGTTCTTCAACACCGATCCGCCGACATTGATCGCCGAGCGTGGCGATAGCGTATCGCTGATGTACCAGCAGCCAGGCGGCAGTGGCATTAAATACCTTGGGCGCAATGAGACCCTTTGGGAGCATCAGGCCGAGACGACAATCACGTGGGGATACGGTGCGCCCGAGTCGCACTGCAAAAGAAAACCTTGAAACTGCGCGCTTGATCAAAGCGCGCAATCAAACTCTGAGGTCAACGCAGTCGCCCGCTAGACCACTGCGCCAAACACGTGCCCCACCAGTGCCGTAATCCCCATGGCCAGGGCCCCCCAGAATGTTACCCGCCAGGCGCCGGTCATGACGTTGGCCCCGCCAGCCTTGGCGGCAATGGCGCCCAATGTCCCGAGAAACACTAATGACATGGCCGATATCCAGGGCCCGACGCTGTGCGCCGGGGCGAAAAAAGTCACGGCCAGAGGCAACGCAGCGCCCACCACGAAACTGGCGGCGGAGGCCAGGGCGGCCTGCAAGGGTTTGGCGGTGAGGGTGGCGCTGATGCCCAACTCGTCCCGGGCATGAGAGCCCAGTGCGTCATGGGCCATCAATTGATCGGCCACTTGATGCGCCAGTTCGGGTGATACGCCGCGATGCATGTAGATGTTGGCAAGCTCGATGTGCTCGGCTTTCGGGTCGCTCGCCAGTTCTGCCCGTTCCCGGGACAGATCGGCCCGCTCGGTATCGGCCTGGGAGTGCACGGAAATGTATTCGCCAGCGGCCATGGACATGGCACCGGCCATCAGCCCTGCCATACCGGTAACCAGCAACGTGGCGTGGCTGGCGTTGGCGGCCGCGACGCCGATCAGCAGGCTGGCGGTAGAGACAATGCCGTCGTTGGCCCCAAGGACGGCGGCGCGCAGCCAGCCGATACGATCGCTTCGGTGTGCCTCGGTGTGCCTGTGCATGAATTTCATTGTTTAACGGGACTCACTGTCATTAGGCGGTTCACATCGGACACGGGCCGGCAAACGGCGTCAGCGGGTTTCAATCTGCGCCTGCAACCGGCCGCCGACAATGGATATTTCTTTGAACTGTGTACCCTCGCGCAGCACGAACAGCGCGTCCATCCCGCGTTCTTGAGCCAGACGTGGGCCCTCGGTTTCGCCCAGCACCATTAACGCCGTGGCCCAGGCATCGGCGAGCATGCACGAGGCTGCCACCACGGTGACGGCGGCGAGCGGGTTGCACAGCGGCGTGCCGGTGGCCGGGTTCATGGTATGAGCATAGGACTGACCGGCCACATCAATCCAGTGTCGATAGTCCCCGGAGGTGGCGATTGCGGCATCGCCAAGCTCCATCACGCCCATGACTTCACGCACGCCCCGGTTGGGCTTTTCCAGGGCCACGGCCCAGCACTGGCCGTCAGGTTTGACGCCCCGGGCGCGCATCTCGCCATCGATGCCGACCAGGTAACGGTCGATGCCCAAACCGTCCAGGCAGCGGGCCAGTTCATCCACGCCAAAACCTTTGGCGATGCCACTCAAATCAAGGTTCAACGGCGCGCGCTTGCGCACCTGATTGCGTTGGGGCTCAACCACCAATGCGGCGCTGGCTGACAGTCGGGGGCGCGGCGCAATCGAGCCGATCGCCTGCTCCGTGACCCTTTGCTCCCCGGGGCCGAACCCCCAGGCGTTAACCAGGTCGCCGACAGCAATGTCGAAGGCGCCGCCGGATTGCTGACTGACGCGCAGTGCTGCTGACAGTACCGTGGCCAGTTCCTTGGGCACGGGCACCCATTCCTGCTCGGGGGCGGCATTGAGGCGGTTGAGGTCCGAGTCGGGTTTCCAGGTGGACATTTGCTGGTCCACCCGGGTTACGGCACGCGCCAGGCGATGGCCAATTTCGTCGGTATCGATCCCGGTTTCGGCATAAAACAGGGCGGTGTAGCGGGTACCCATGGTTTCGCCGTTCAGGCTGTAGCGTTGCAACTCAGTAGATGTCTTCACGGTAGCGTCCTTGTGCCTTGAGGGTCAGCACACTCAGGTTCAGAGGCGCCAACACTTCATCGAGGGCCTGCATCACGCCCTTGGCCATTTCGCGACTGCCACAAACCAGCACCTGGGCACCTTTTTCAATCAACCGGCGCAAGGCCAGGGCATCGCCGACCAGTCGGTCTTGCACGTAGCAACGGTCCTGAACCTGAGAGAAGGCGGCGCGCAGTGCCGTCAGGCGTCGGTCCGACAAGTATTGGTTGAGCTCCGGTTCATAGAGAAAGTCCGAGGCCGGGTTACGCCCGCCCCAATACAGGTGCATTGGGTGTCGGGCCTTGTTGTTGCGAATAAACCCGGCCAGAGGACCGATGCCGGTGCCGGCACCGATCAGGATTACCGGGTGCGTGCCCGATGCCGGCCGAAATTGCGGGTTGGGCTGGATGAAAGCTTCGATATGCGCGCCGATGGTCAGGCCATGAAGGAATTCCGAGCACATGCCACCGTTGTGTTTACGCACACAGATCTCCAGCACACCGTCCTGGGAACCGCTGGCCAGCGAGTAGAAACGCGGGATCGGGCTGCCCGGGGGCAGAATTCCGACCAGGTCACCGACCAGAAAGCCCGGTAGCTCGCCGCAGGCTTTGAAGCGCAGTACGTGGGTCGGCGCATTCACCTGTTCGCCATAGGCAATCCGCTCTGTCAGCTGCAATTGATGCTTGCGCGGCGGCTGCGGGGTGTGAACCAGCACCAGATCCTGACCCAACACTTCGCCGAGCGCGTGGCCCCAGCGCGCAAACTCCTGAGGTGACTGGCGGTTGACGGTTTCCAGCCCCAGCAAGGGCGAGCCACCGGCCTGCAACATCGCGTCCTGCACCTGATGGGCATACTGGCAGAACTGCGCGAACTGGCGGTCGCCCATGCCCAGCACTGCATAGGGCAGGCCAGGCTTGAGGCCGGTTTTGGCCAGCCGCGCCAGGAACCGCGAAGCCGAGGCCGGTGCATCGCCGTCACCGTGGGTCGCGGTGAGGATGAACACCCGTTGGGCATTGCGGTAATCGCCGCTCCATTCATTCATCGCCGCGCTGTGCACCTGGTGGCCACTCTGGTGCAAGGCGTCGTGCAAGGTTTTGGCAAAACCCCAGGTGCTGTTGTTTTCGCTGCCCACCAGAATCAAGCTGTCGGCGCGGTGGGCCGGGCTGTTGTGGCGGATGTTCGGGCCAGCCTTGCGACGTCGCCACCACAATAGAATGCCGGTCACGCTCATCAAGGGTACGCAGAGGGCGCAGAGCCCGAGCGGCAGGCCCAGCCACCAGAGACCTTCGCCGGTGTGCAGCTGATAGATCAATTGGTAGAGGTTGTGCATCGAGTCGTGAGCTTGATAGGACAGCAAGGCGCCGCTGGCCTGATCCACGTAGCCGTCGCCCTGCACCGTGCGCAGGGAAAACACGTCCCTCGGGTTGCCGGGACTGGGGAAGACCAGTTCGCGCAAGTCATTCAGGTCGGTGGCCTGCAAGGCTTGCAGGTTCGCCACCGGCAAGGCCGGGCCGGCGCTGACACGGGCGGGGAAGGCCGGTTCACTTTGACTGCCGTCGGCGATAAAACCAAAAGTGGTGGCGGACATGTAGAGCCCGCTCAATGCCGACAGCAGCAGCCCGAGCAGTGCCAGTCGCCCGACTTCGGCATGCCAGCGCTGACTGAAGGTGCCCCGCAGTGGCTGCAGCAGGTTGCGCCAGCCGCCCAGGCGCCGGGCCAGCAATAGCGCACCGGACACCGACAGCATCAGCATGAACAGCGCACCGACACCTGACACGCCATGGCCCGGCGTGCCAAGGAACAGCGAGCGGTGCAGGTCTTTCACCCAACGTGAGAACGCGGATGGCTCGTAAGGTACGAGGCCTTCGCCGGTCAGTGGGTCGACCTTTTCCGCCCCGGCCTGGCCGTTCTGGTTGTAGTAAACGATCAGCGTGCCGGACGCCGTGCGCTGGATCTGCTCCACGCCCGGAAAGTGGTTGGCTACGCGCCCGGCCAGTTGGCCGACGTTGAGTTGTCCGGCAGGCGAGGGCGTGCTGTGCAGGCGTTCCAGGGCCGGGTCGACAGACAGGATCGCGCCGCTGATGGCCAACAGCATGACCAACAGGGCGGCGATCAGGCCAGGCAGGGAATGGAACTGACGAAGCATGTTCAGCCTCCAGAATTGGCGGGTGCTACAAATCGTAAGTAAAGGAGTCGACGTAGGTACTGCCGGTTGCCGGCTTGCCTGCGCCCTTGGACGTCAGGGGCACGCTGACATCGGCGCGGGCGTCACGTTTGTCCTCGACGGCGCTGTCGATACGGATCTGATACCCGGCATCAATCAGGGTGTCTGCCAGTTCGACGCTGACTTTGAGCGTGCGCCCACTGCCGACACTGGCGCCGCTGACGCCGTCAAACTCGCTCGGGTTCATCCCGCTGCCACGAACCCAGTCGCCCAGGTGTTTGTAATATTTGGCCTTCTTGCCGGCCACCCAGAGGGTTTTCTGGTATTGGCCATTGGCGTCGGTGACGTAGATCGCCAGATAGGCATCATTGCCGCCGTAGTCCTTGAGCTGTGTGGTCAAGGTCACCTCACGGGCCTGGGCCAGTCCCGGCAGGGCAATGGCCCCTGCGAGGCAAGTTGCTGTGATGATCTTTTTCATGGCGGTGTCCTTTTGATCGTTAGGTCGAGAGCCTGGACTTGCTTGCTGACAGCAACCTGAAGCGCAGGAAAAACTCATCGACAGGCGGGGTGTCATTCGGTGAGCGGGCTGCCGAGGTAATCCCTGGCATCGCCGTCGTCCCGGAAATGGATCTCGAGTGTGTGCAGGCGCAGTGATGCCGGTGAATAGCTGGCTTCGATGGCATTGCCTTTGCGGTCCAACCCCTTGAGCTCATAACAACCGTCGTCGACCTTGATGCGCTGCACGCTCCAGCCATACTGTCGCTCTACCTGCTGACGCAAGGTGTCGCGCGGTTGCCAGTCGCTCACCGGGTCGCTGCAGTCGTCATCGGCCAGGGCGTAACCGCTGAGCAGCAGGCTCAACAGCGTGGCATTGGCAATAAAAACTGATTTCATGATCTGTCTCCCGTCGAGGTCGGCGTCTGAGGCATACCCTAAGGTGCATTCCTGACAACCAGCTGAATCTTCAGATTCACGTCAGGTAAGGCGATTAAGGTGCTGCACGACAACCATCACAGGAGGGGCCAGATGCGGGTTTTATTGGTCGAGGACGCACCAGGCTTGGGGGAGGCGGTGCGCGAGCAGATCGCCGATGACGGCCACGCGGTCGATTGGGTGCAGCGCCTGGACCATGCGCGCAACAGCGTACGCACCACGCCTTACGACCTGATCCTGCTGGATCTGATGCTCCCGGACGGTCGCGGGCTGGATTTTTTGCGTCAGCAACGCTCGGCAGGGGACGTGACCCCGGTGATTATCCTGACTGCCCAGGATCAGATTTCCGATCGTATCGCTGGCCTCAACGCCGGTGCCGACGACTACCTGGTCAAACCGTTCGACCTGTTTGAGCTCTCGGCCCGTGTGGCGGCGGTGGCCCGGCGTTACAGCGGCAATCCCAATCCACAGATCAAGCTCGGTGATCTGCAGGTCGACATGAGTGCACGCACAGTGCAGCGGGCTGGCGCGACGGTGGACCTCACGGCGCGCGAATGGGCGCTGTTCGAGGCATTTGTGCAGCGCCCCAGCGCGCTGCTGTCCAAGTCGCAGCTGGAAGAGCGGCTATATGCCTTCGGCGCCGAAATCGAGAGCAATACCATCGAAGTCTATATCAGCCGTCTGCGTAAAAAGCTCGGGCGCGACCTGATAGAAACCGTGCGGGGCATGGGCTACCGGTTGGTGTGCGCATGAAGCCGTCGTCAAGCCTGCAAAAACGTCTCGGCCTGGGATTGACCTTGGGCACGACCTTACTGTGGCTGGCGGCAACCGTCGGTGCCTGGCTGGTGGTGCAACATGAATTGAACGAGGCGTTCGACAGTGCGCTGGAGGAGACCGCGCAGCGCATCCTGCCCCTGGCGGTGCTGGAAATCAGCAATCGGGAAAATCCCCGTGAGGCACAGCATGTCGCCACCCTGAAAATGCACAAGGAATACCTGACGTATCTGGTGCGCGATGCCAAGGGCCAAATCCTGATGCAGTCCCACGACGCCAACCCGAAGATCTTCAACCAACAACCGGCCGAAGGCTTTTCAACCACTAAAAAATACCGCCTGTACGCCGCCAGCGCGCTGCGTCAAACGGTGTTTATCGAAATTGCCGAACCGCTTGAGCATCGCCGTGAAGCGGCACGCGAAGCGTTGCTTGCCTTGTTGTTGCCGTTATTGGCGTTGATTCCCATCAGCCTGTTTGGCACCTGGATGTTTGTGCGCATCAGCCTGCGCAGTGTATTGGCCTATCGCCGTGCAGTGGAGGCTCGGGGCGTGGGGGATCTGTCGCCGATCCAGGTGGCCCGCCTGCCGGCCGAAATCAATCCGTTGGCCGAAGCGGTCAACCACCTGCTGGAGCGTTTGCGCAAGGCCTTGGAGACCGAGCGCAGCTTTACCGCCAACAGCGCCCATGAACTGCGCACACCACTGGCCGCGACCCTGGCGCAGATCCAGCGTTTGCGTCACGAAGCGCCCGAAGGCCCGTTGCGGTTACGCGCAGCTAAAATTGAAAACGCGTTGCGCGAACTGACGCGGCTCTCGGAAAAACTCATGCAACTGGCCAAGGCCGAGGGGGGTGGGCTGTTGTCCGAAAGGCCCCAGGATCTCATTCCGTTGTTGGCGCATGTGGTCGATGAATGGAACCACAGCGGTGGGCACCGAATCGAGTTGCACCTGCCAACCCAGACGAGCCTGTACTCGACGATTGATCCGGACGCTTTTGCAATCCTGTTGCGCAACCTGATCGAGAATGCGCTCAAGTATGGCACCGCGGATCAACCGGTCGAAGTCAGCCTCACGGACCAGGCGCTGCTGCGGGTGGTCAATGGTGGCCCGCCGGTGCCTGAGCCTGTGTTGCAGAGGCTCACCGAGCGCTTTGTGCGGGGAAACAGTGAAATCAGCGGGTCAGGGCTGGGGTTGGCGATTGCCAAAACCATTGTGCTGGGGGTCAACGCGAGAATGAAATTGATCTCACCTGCAACAGGTCGACGGGACGGATTCGAAGTGTGCGTCTGGTTACCGCTTGCATCGACTGTTGAATGGTGAGGAAGTGATTAACCCTGTGCTTTCCTGAGCCCTTTCAAGCGCACATTCGCCCGTTGCACAGCGGCCATTTTTTCAGGCCGCTTCATGCGTTTCCACTTTCTGATGTCTTCCTTGCTTCGCCCGCAACTGACACACAGATCACCACTGAGCTGGCAAACGGCAATGCACGGGTTTTCGATTTCCTTAGCCATTGTCAGTCACCTTTGGCCACCCGTGATTGAGCCAGGCGACGTTTCCAGTCGCCACCGTGAGTACGTTGGCACTCTTGCTCAGAGTCGAAGCGGACATTGCGGTCTGAAGGGGTCAGGTCGATATTGGCCTCACGCAGCGCGATGGCCGTCAACTCAAGGATGCGCGCCTTCGCGTCAACCTGGGCGAGTTTCCTGTCAGCCAGGGTTTCGAACACCCAGATGACCTTCAGGGTTTCAGCCAATGCATTCAGGTCAGCGGTGTGGGTGAGCCAGGTAAAGCCTTTGATTTCACCTTTTGCTGTTTCGCACGCATCGGTGAGCGTGGTGATCAACCGGCGTTCGATCCGCGCCAGTTCACGTTTGCCTGGTGGCATCAGGGGTTCCTTTGGAGACAAGAGTGGGGAGGTGCGGGATCAGGCCGGTCGAAACTCGACCGTCAGGTGGCTGACCTCGTGCACCGGCTTGAGACGTTCACGAATGCTGTCGGCGCTCGCCGTGGCTTCGCCAAGGACGCTGACGATGGCCGCATGAGCTTGCGGCCCGACTCGCCACACGTGCAAGTCCGTGATGGTGGCATCCCCCGGTTTCTCGACTAGTTCGCGTATTTCCTCGGCAACGTGCGCATCGGTCTGATCGAGCAGCACACCAGCGGTGACCCCCATCAAGGTCCAGGCCCAACGCGCGATGACGATGGCGCCGACGATGCCGATCACCGGGTCCAGCCATACCCAGCCCAGATACCGGCCAGCGAGCAGTGCAACAATGGCCAGAACCGAAGTCAGCGCGTCTGCGATGACGTGGACGTAGGCGGATTTCAGGTTGTTGTCGTTGCCGTGATGGGCGTGGGCATGGCCGTGATCCTCATGATCGTGTCCATGACTGTGTCCGTGTCCCAGCAGCAGCGCACTGACGACGTTGACGATCAAGCCGGCAATCGCAATGAGCGTCGCGGTGCCGAACTGAACCTCTGTTGGCTGCAAGAGGCGCATGACAGACTCGACGCCAATGCCCAGGGCGACCATGCCGAGGATCAGCGCCGAGGCGAACCCGCCCAAGTCTCCAACCTTTCCGGTACCGAAACTGTAGCGCTGGCTGTAGGCATGGCGCTTTGCGAATCCGTAAGCGGCCGCCGCGATGCCCAATGCGCCGGCATGGGTTGCCATGTGAAAGCCATCGGCCAGTAGCGCCATCGAGCTCGTGATGTACCCGGCGGTGATCTCGCCAACCATCATCACAAGGGTCAATGCCACTACCCAAAGCGTGCGCCTGGCATTTTCGTCGTGCGCCGGGCCAAGGAACACGTGGTCGTGCCTGTAGTTGATGTGGGGGCTGCTCATAATGTCTACCTGGATGCGTTCACTTGGAGTAACGGCGAATGGCTTCAAGCAACTCTTCGACGCCCTTGTTGCGCTCTGCTTCGCTCAACGCAGGGTTCGCGACATGTTCACGCGCGTGGTCCTCGATGATTTCTTCCATCAAGCCGTTGATGGCGCCGCGAGTGGCGGCCACAAGGTGCAGTGTCCTGGCGCAATCGAGATCCGATTCCAATGCGCGCTCAACGGCCTGGATTTGTCCGGCGATGCGTTTTACACGCTTGAGAAGATCGTCTTTGTTTGCTGCGATATGGCCCATTGGATGGATACCCCCTCTACCTATGCTTTGCGCATGATAGGCATACCCCCTATACCTATGCACTACATTTTTTGCGCGAGTTCTTGGGCCATGTGCATTAACAGTACCTCCCATACCCCCAGCCACGCATCGACTCGCAAACGCTGACGAGATTGATCCATCAACGAACGGGTCGAGGGCGAATTCACCATCACCCTCGATGCCTATGAAGGCCTGGCACTGCGTATCGCGAGCAGTTCGCCGATGATCTAGGCGCTGGTGTTGTTGACGACGGACTGTTTTACGCGCTTGTCGATTTTTGGCGCTCTCATCAGCAGTGGTCCAAATGTGGCTAGCAGGCCCAGCATGATCAACGGGAAAAACATCAGCGAATCCAGACCGAAATGGCTGACGATCACAGTGATGGCGGCGGGTCCCACGAGCATGCCCGAGAAGCCAATGCAATTGACGATGCCGATGTTGCGGCCTGCATGTTGCGGGTCCCGGCGTCCGGCGGCGGAAATCATCAGTGGCGCGATGCACGAAAGTCCGAGGCCGAACAGAGCGAAGCCGAGGATGCCGGTAACGGCCGTGCCGCCGACGATGGTGAGGGTCATGCCGAGGACACAGACCGTCCCGCATGCGAAAACCACTTGAGCGTTACCAAAGGTCGCCGCCAGACGGTCGCCGAACAGGCGCCCGATGAAAGCCGCACCGACGAATATCGACACCGCCATGCCCGCGGTGGAAGTCGATGTTGAGAACTCGCGGCGAATGTACTCCTGGCCCCAGTCGGCAATCGCGTTTTCACCCATCATGCTGCCCAGCAGCAGAGCGCCGAGTGCAATCATCACCAGTAGCGTTCTGGTCGATGGACCCTTGCCGATTTCATCAGCGGACTGAGCGTCTGTTTGCCAGGCGCCGGATGATGCGTCGGGAACGTCATGCTTGCCCAGCAGCCACCGGCTGAAAATACAGCCGACAATCAGCATGGCGATGCCCAGCACGGTAAATGGCACTTTTACGCTGTCGGTGTAGAAACCCGTCAGCCAACTGCACGCCATCCCGAGCAGAAAACCACCCAGCGAATAGAACGCATGGAAGCCGGACATGATCGAGCGCTGGTAAAACCGCTCAACTTGAACGCCATGGGCATTCAACGCGGTATCCAAGGCGCCGCGCAGCAAGCCCAGTACAACGCCAAAACACATCGCAAACCAGAAACCGCTGACGAAACCCAGCGGGATAATGGACAGGGGGTAGGCGAGGGCGCACACGGTGATTACCGGTTTAGCACCGAAGGTGTCCAGCAGGCGGCCTACCAGCAGCGCTCCCGCCGCTGAGCCGACGCCGACCCCGAGTGCGATCAGGCCGAAGTTCGCATCACCCAGTTCACCGGTAAAGCCCAGTTGCGTCCTGAAGACACTCACCCCGGTTGACCAGATGTACATCATGGCGCCGATCATCATGAATCCGAGGAACGTCGCGATACGCGCCTTGCGGATGCGTTTGGGGATCGGTGTTTTTTGAACGTTATTCATCACGCTGCATTGTCCCTGTTGTTTTTGTTGGGTGTTCATGCAAAAGCTGAGTAGAGCAGGAGTTATACGTATAACTCCGTTCAAAAATAACATTGGTGGCAAGATCGATGTCAACTTTTTCGTGGCTATTCTCAATTCAGGCGACGTATAGCATGTGGTTATGTGTGACGAGGCTGTTGGTTTTGAACGGATCCTGTGGCCGAACGGGTTATTATGGGTTATACGTATAACTCAAATTGATCCGAGCACAGGGGTTTCCGTGTCATCTCAGGAATTGCTACTGCCGTGCGCTACACCTCATATGCTGGCCTATCGATCGACGTTCCTGTTGTCGGGGTTATGCATGGGCGCCTGGGCTCCGTTGGTACCTTATGCCCGCACGCGAGCGGGGATCGACGACGCGGCCCTGGGGCTGCTGTTGCTGTGCCTTGGCTTGGGTTCGCTGGTGATGATGCCGCTGGCGGGGATTCTCAATGCGCGCAGGGGGTGTCGTTTTACGATGCACGTGGGTATTGCGCTGGTGTTGCTGACCTTGCCCTTGTTGGCGACGACTCATTCCTTTGCCGGTTTGATGTTCGCCCTGACCGTTTTCGGGGCAGGGTGCGGGTCGGTCGACGTGACGATGAATGTTCAGGGCGTGATGGTGGAACGCGCGACGGGACGCTCACTGATGTCCGGCTTCCATGGGCTGTTCAGCCTCGGCGCAATTGTCAGTGCTGCCGGTATCACCGCCTTGTTGTGGCTGGGCGCCACGCCGTTGATGGCAAGCAGTGCGGTCATGGCGTCCCTGGTTGCCTTCGTCCTGACGCATGGCCGACAGTTGTTGGGGCGCAGCGGTGACGAAGGCAGCCCGATATTTGTCAGGCCTACCCGAAAGGTTTTACTGCTGGGTATGCTTTGTCTGTTCGCCTTCCTTGCGGAGGGCGCGATTCTCGACTGGAGCGCGGTGTTCCTGGCTGACGAGCGAGGCGTCCAGCATTCCCTGGCCGGGCTGGGTTACGCAATGTTTGCGGTGATGATGGCGCTGGGCCGATTGAACGGTGACCGGATACTGCTGAAACTGGGGCCACGGGTGGTGCTCATTGGCGGCGGGCTCGTGGTCATGTTGGGATTCGCGATGGTGGTGTTGGCGAATGACTGGCTGTTGAACCTCGTGGGGTTTGCGGTGATTGGCACAGGTCTGGCCAACATCGCTCCGGTTTACCTGTCGCTGGCAGGTGCCCAAAAGACGATGCCTGGTGAGCTGGCCATTGCCGCCGCGACCAGTCTGGGCTACCTCGGCATTTTGATGGGGCCGGCAGCCATTGGCTTCGTCGCCCATGCAAGCAGCCTGCCCTTGGCGTTGCTCGCTGTTGCCGCGTTGATGATCGCGATCATTTTCAGTGCCACTCGACTGGTTCCGAAGGTTTCACCTCAACGGTTACACTGAGTGCATGGCGTTTTTTTTCACTGACCTCTCACGAGGTTTCAAAAAGGTTGGGAAGCAAGCGATGGCATCCGTTTCAATGAAAGATGTAGCACTGGCGGCGGGGGTGTCCCAGCCCGCGGTGTCTTACGCTTACAATCGCCCATCCAAACTGTCCGAGGCCCAGCGTGAGCATATCCTTGCCGTAGCGGCGTCACTGGGTTACCCGGGACCCAATGTGCTTGGGCGTAGCCTTCGATCAGGCAAGATCGGGGCGATCGGGTTGATGATGATGGACAAGTTGTCCCTGGCGTTCGCCGACCCTTGCACTGTTGCCCTGCTGCGAGGGATCAGCGAGGTAGGGGAACTGGAGAACGTCGCGCTGACGTTGTTCCCGCTCAACAACAACCGGTTTGTCGGCCGGACACCGGCAGCGAATCACGGCAGCCTTGCGCTGCGCGGGTTGGTCGATGGCTTGATTATCTCGACCCTGCCCGATGACCACCCGGCCGTGCTGGCCGTGGTGAAACAGAACATTCCGTTTGTGGTGATCGATTCGCCGTTGGTGGAAGGTTCTTTTTTTGTCGGGATTGATGACCGGGGTGCCGCACGTGCGCAGATGCGTCACTTGCTGGATCTGGGCCATCGCAAGATAGGGGTCATCATTGACCGTCTTAACCCGGACGGATACCGCGGCCCCATCGACCGGCACCGGTTCAAGAGTGCAAGTGAGCGTATCGTCAGGGAGCGGCTGACCGGCTACGTGGAAGAGGCAAGTGCAGCCGGCCTGGCATTCGAGGATTTGAGCATCATAGAGGCCGGCGGGCTTGACTCGACGTCCGGGCAAACCGCTGCCTTTACCTTGCTGACGTCCAGCGACGTCACGGCGGTGGTGGCTTGTTCGGACGTCATGGCGATCGCTTGCATGAAAACCGCCCACGCGCTCAATCGCGAGGTTCCACAAACCCTTTCGGTGATTGGCTTCGACGATATTCCCGAGGCGGTGCAACTGGGCCTGACCACCATTGGCCAACCCATCGTCGAGAAAGGTGTCTACGCGGCAAGGCTTTTGACCGAGCAGTTGAATGCACCAGCCGATACTCCGCTGGAACCTGAACAGAAGATATTCGCCACCAAATTGATCGTGCGCAGTTCGACGCTCAAGGTGCAGGACGTTTAACGCCAATCGATGAACAAGGCTGCGGTGACCCAGCGCGACCGCAGCCTTTGGCTTCATGTCATGCCATTCATTGCGCCAGTTGCTTGAAGTTCGCCGCGACCCGCAGGGCGTTGGCGGCGATGGTGAGCGCCGGATTGACCGCGGCCGATGACGGGAAGAAAGAACTGTCGACCACCCAGACATTGTCCAGGTCATGCATCTTGCAATTGAGGTCCAGCACGCTCGACGCCGGGTCCTTGCCCATGACTGCCGTACCGCATTGATGCGAGTTGGTGGCAATGCCCATGCGTGCTTTCAGGATCAGCGGGTAGCCTGCCGCCCGCATGACCTGGCTGGTCCTGGTCACCAGGCCTTCATGGGCTTTCAGGTTATTGGGTTTCCAATGGACCTTGATCGCACCGCGTTGCGCGTCATACGTGACCCGGTTTTCCCGGGTTGGCAGGTCCTCCGATGTCAGGTACAGGTCGACGCTGTGATCGGTGATGTAGCGCGAGGCGAACTTCGGCAGCCACGGACGCATGGAGGTGATCATGGGTTCGCGGATTTTTCCCAGCATCTGCACGTTACCCAAGGGGAACGAGTTGTTCGCACCGGCGCTGTACCAGTCGTTGATGGCCAGGGTCTTCTGGAAGATCACCTTGTTTTTGCGTCGAGGGTCGATCGCCAGCATGAACGTGCTGTTGTGCACCATGTAGTTGCGACCCACTTGCCCTGAACTGTTGCCCAGGCCTTCGGGGTGCTGTTCGTTTGCCGACTTGAGCAACAGCGCGGCGCTGTTTACCGCCCCGCAGGCCAGCACGAAGCGCTTGGCACGCAGCGTCACTGCGCGACCATCGATCAGGCCGTGGGCTTGAGTGACTGTCCGCCCGTCTGCTGCAGTTTTCAGTTGCTGGATCGTGGTGCGGGTCAACAGCCTGACGGTTGCACTGCGCAAGGCCGGCCTTAATGCGCAAACCTCGGCGTCAGCCTTGGCATCCAGCAGGCAAGGGTAACCGTCGCACGTTGAGCACAGTACGCAGCCACCGCCATTGCCATAGTCCACGGCCGCAGGCATCACGAAAGGCTTGAGCCCGGACCGGCGCATGCTCTGCTCCAGGGAAGCCAGGGCAGGGTCATGTTTGAGCGCAGGTTGTGGGTAGGGGCCTGAGCGCCAGGGCTCGCTGGGATCGACGCCTGCCTGGCCATGTACCCGGTAGAGTTTTTCCGCCTCGGCGTACCAGGGTTCCAGATCCGCATAGCTGATCGGCCAGGCCGGAGAGACGCCTTCGGCGTGCTGGATTTCGGCAAAGTCTTCTTCGCGAAACCGCGGCAGCATCGCGCCATAGAATTTGGTGTTTCCGCCGACGTAATAAAATACGCCGGGCGAAAAGGGTTGGTTTGACTCGTCCAGCCATTGCTCGGCATTGCGATAACGGCCTTGCCCGAAGACCGATTCGGTGCTCCAGTTCTGTATTTCTCGTGGCAGAAAATCACCGCGCTCGACGATCACAACGTCCAGCCCGCTATCTCGCAGCGCATGGGCAAAGGTCGAACCACCCATGCCCGAGCCGATAATCACCACATCACAATTGATATTGCCATCAGCATCAGGTGTCACCACGTCGAGGGCGCGCGGTTCGCGCGACGCCCCCGATTGTGGATTCAGCTCTGCATGATGCGAAATCAATGCATCACTCATTTGAGCCGCTCCAGTTCTTATAGGTGTTGTTCGGAGTTCCGGATTTCCCAGTACTCGTCCTGACGTTCGTCAGTGATGTACTCGGGAATCGGGAAGTCCCACCAACCCGGTACCCAAGGGCCAGCCGCGTCGCGGTCAGTCGGGATTTCGATCAACACC
The DNA here is from genome assembly GCF_000282295.1 of Pseudomonas sp. GM33. Taxonomy (NCBI): domain Bacteria; kingdom Pseudomonadati; phylum Pseudomonadota; class Gammaproteobacteria; order Pseudomonadales; family Pseudomonadaceae; genus Pseudomonas; species Pseudomonas sp. GM33. Next base: position 48,105 of record NZ_AKJO01000085.1, on the reverse strand, counting down.
GGCGCGTTCAAGTCCAGGGCTTCCTGCAGGATCGGCTCGAGGTCTTCCGGGCGCTCCACACGATAGGACTTCAGGCCAAAGGCTTCGCCCACCGCTTTGAAGTCCGGGCTATAGGGCGTGCCGTCCGGATGGTTGAACTCGGTGCCGATATGGCGGCTGGTTTGCTTGCGCTGGCCACCGCGAATCGACATGTACCCGGCGTTGTTCTGGATCATGAACACGACCGGAATATTGTTGGTCACGCAGATCGCAATTTCCTGCGACGTCATCAGGAAGTCACCGTCGCCCAGAATGCAGACCACCGGCTGGTTCGGCGCAGCCAGTTTGGCACCGATGGCGGCAGGCACGGCCCAACCCATGGAGGAGAACCCGCCGGAGGTCAGGTGGGTGCGAGGGGTGTAGACCGGGAAGGTCTGCTTGACCGCGCCCTGGGTGTTGCCGGAGCCGACCACCACGATGGTGTCCCGCGGGAAAATCTTGCGCAGCGCGCCCAATGGACGTTGCGAGGTGAACGGGAAGCGGTCGGAGTCACGACGACCGGCGAGCTTGGTTTCCCATTCGTCCTGATAGCCGCGCAGATCGCTGAGGTACTCTTCGCGATCGACAGTCTGGCCTTTCAGACCCTCAACGATATGGGCCAGCGCGTGCTTGGCGTCGGCACAGATTCCGACCGTAACGGGGTAGTTCTTGCCGATTTCGTGCGGGTCGATGTCGATGTGGATCAACTTCGACGGCGGAATGGCGAAGGTCACGCCCTTGGCATAACTGGACGACGACCAGTCGGTGAAACGGCAACCTACGGCGATGATCACATCGGCCGTCGAGGCTACTTTGTTGCCGCACATCGTGCCGGTCTGGCCGACGCTGCCGGCGAACAAGGGGTGGTCTTCCGGGAAGCCGCTTTTGCCGTTCCAGGTGGTGACCACCGGAATTTTCCAGGTCTCGGCCAAGGCGAGCACTTCGGCGCTGGCTTCACCCGTGATGACACCGCCACCGATGACCAGCACCGGGCGCTTGCAGGATTGCAATTCTTCAACGGCGCGAGCAGTGGCCGCCGGATCCGGGAAGCATTTGCCGATCGGCGTACGCTCTTCCAGGGCGTGGAGGGTCACTTCGGCGGCCTCGGCCTGGACGTCCATCGGGATTTCCAGATGGACCGGACCTGGGCGACCGGTGACCATCGAGCTCCAGGCCCGATGCATCATGAACGGCAACTCTTCAACGCGCGTCGCGACCCAGTGCCGCTTGGTCACGGCTTCGGCGATTTTAGGGAAGTCGTTGTCGGTGTAGCGTTCCAGCTCCTGCAGCAGACCGTGGCCACGCATGTGCGTGGGTGGCCCGCCAGTGATCAGCATCAGGCTGGTGGAGTCGGTGAACGCGGTGGCCATGCCGATCACGGTGTTGGCGGCCCCGGCGCCGATGGAGGTGACCGCAGCCATCGGTTTTCCGGCCACGCGGTAGTAACCATCTGCCAGATGCACGGCGCTCTGTTCGTGGAAGACCTGGATGAACTTGAGTTTCGAGTCTTCTTCGAGGAAGGCGTCGGTAAGTGTCCAGATGCCGTGGCCGGGAATACCGGCGACATACTCGACGCCGTAGTTTTTCAGGGTTTGTGCCACGATCTGGCTGCCGGTCAATTTGCTCATGACAGGACTCCTTGGGTTGATGAAAGCGGGGTGGATGCAGTGTTTTTGCCTTGACTTTCAGCACGCCCGCGCGTTGCCCAGTTCAGGCCCTGCTTGGTCAGGCGGCGGATATTCGGGTCGGCGAGGTTGCTGGTGTCGTGTCCGATCGAGTGATAGAACACGCGCCCCTGGCCCCACTGGCGAACCCAGGCAACCGGGCTGCGATGGCCCTTGATCCACGGGAACGGGTTGCCGTCGAAGGTGGTTTCGGCGAGCACATGGATGTTCGGGTCGACCTGCATGTAGTACTGCTCGGAACGCACCTCGAAATCCTCGACGCCTTGAGTGACTTCGTGGGTGCGGTCGATGACGTTGACCTGGTACGGATGGGGAAAGCCTTCGCCCATCGGATGCTCGAGAAAGGAACCACCCAGTACCCAGTGGTACTTGAGGCTTGCGCGAAAGGCCGCCCCCGCACCGTGCCAACCCACCAGGCCGGTGCCGCTTTCGATCGCTTCGAGCAGGCGATTTTCCTGCGAGGCGGTCAGCGTTTCAGTGGTGACCGCGTTGTTCCAGCCGATCACGATCAGGTCATAACCGGTCAAATCCCTGTCCAATGTGAAGATGTCTGTCGACTCTTCAACGTTGAAATCCAGCTCCTGGAAAACGGTCCGGGCCCATCCGGCTATTTCATAGGGGAAATGGCCGGGCCAGCCACCGTATAGATACAAGACTCGACTCACGGTTGGTCACCTCTTAGGTTGGGTGTGATTGTTAGGTTATACGTATAACCGCTTATTTAAGCTATCACTCAAAACCGTACTGTCAATGCCTTGATCGGATTTTTAATGAAATGACCCAGTAGAATAGGAGTGGCGTCTAGACAGCGTGCATTGCTACAGGCTGCAGAACAGTTTTGTACACGTCGTTTTTGAGAATAAAAGGTTATACGAATAAGTGTGATTGCCCGTGGCAGAGGGGCGGGGCTGTCAGGAGTGCTTCAACTTTGCGTCTGTGCTGCGTCAGATCGCGTCAGCAATAAGGCGGCTGCGAAATTGCCCGGAGCAGGGGGGTGAGAAAAGATGTTTGCCAATGCTGAGTGCATGTTGCGTGCATCAAGAACCACCTGGAGCATATTGATGATTCGTTATCTGAAAAAAAGTAAGCCCGTCGAAGCCCAAGCCGAAATCGCTTTGCAAGTGCGCGATACGGTCGAGCAGATCATTGCCAATGTCGCCAAGAACGGCGATGCAGCCGTTCGGGAGTATTCGAAGAAATTTGATAAGTGGGAGCCTGCGACCTTCCGCCTGACCGACGAAGAAATTGCCGCGTGCGTTGCCAGTCTTTCGGAACAGGAAATCAGCGACATCAAGTTTGCGCAGGCACAGGTCCGTCGGTTTGCCGAGGTACAGAAAGCCTCGATGCACGATGTCGAAGTCGAAACCCTCCCGGGTGTGATCCTTGGGCATCGCAACATTCCGGTGAACTCGGTGGGCTGCTACATTCCCGGAGGCAAATATCCGTTGCTGGCATCGGCACACATGAGTGTCCTGACGGCTAAAGTCGCCGGCGTGAAGCGTGTGGTTGCAGCCGCGCCGCCATTCGACGGCAAGCCTCATCCGGCCATCGTGACGGCCATGTACCTCGCCGGCGCCGATGAAATCTATTGTGTCGGCGGCGTTCAGGCCATTGCTGCCCTGGCGTTGGGGACCGATGACTTCAAGCCGGTCGATATGATCGTCGGGCCTGGCAACGCATTTGTCGCCGAAGCCAAGCGCCAGCTGTTCGGCAAAATCGGCATCGACTTGATTGCCGGCCCGACCGAAACACTGGTGATAGCCGATGACAGTTCCGACGTAGAAATCATTGCCGCAGACTTGCTGGGCCAGGCCGAACACGGCGTCAACTCGCCAGCGGTGTTTTTGACCAACAGCGCCGAACTGGCAGAAACCCTGCCGGCGGAAATCGAGCGCCAGCTGGCCATTCTGTCGACCGCACCCGTCGCCTCCGTCGCCTGGCGTGACTATGGCGAGATCATCCTGTGCGACACCGTGGATGAACTGGTCCAGGAAGCCGACCGCATTGCCTCCGAACACGTCCAGGTCATGACCCGAGACCCGTTGTACTTCCTGGAGCATATGACCAACTACGGCGCGCTGTTCCTCGGGCAGCGCACCAATGTCTCTTACGGCGACAAGGTGATCGGCACCAACCACACATTGCCGACCACCGGGACTGCGCGTTACACCGGCGGCCTGTGGGTTGGCAAGTTCATCAAGACCTGCACCTATCAGCGTGTCCTGACTGATGAAGCCTCTGTGCTGGTCGGCGAGTACTGCTCCCGCCTGTGCGGCATGGAAGGTTTTGCCGGGCACAAGGAACAGGCGGATATCCGCATTCGCCGTTACAAGCAGGCTGTCTGATTTCTCCCGTTTATAGAGCGCAACGTTTGTCGGCGTGACAGCGCTCTTTTTTGAACATCGAACCGGCGGATCTCACCAGGCCGCCTGGTTAGTTGCAGCACTTGGCAAGCGGGTAGCGGGAGAAAGGGTCGTTTCTCGGTACTGCTGGTCACTCTTACCGCTTTTCCAAGTGTTTTCAGGCTCCCCGATTGGGGGGCTTTTTTTTTAGTTGCCACAAAAAAACTTGTTGTTCCAGGCTGAATTTTAGTGAGGCGATGCGATGGGAACCTTGTCGATCAAAACAAAAATAACACTGGCCGCCGGGAGTTGCCTGTTTGTCATGGTGCTCTGCCTGGTGGGCTTTTCCATTCAGCAGATGCGCGACACGTCGACGGTGGTCAGGGAATCCGGCACGAACTCGTTGTCACTGGCATCCATGCAGTACCTTGAGGCGACAGGGCACCTGCAGGCCAATGGGATTGAGCAGCGGTTCTTCAGCAGCATGATGTTTGCCCGCTCCCTGGCCACCCAGGTCGTCATGATGCGCCGGCAGGCCCGACAAAATGGATGGGCTGCCGGGCAACTGCGGGGTGATCTGTATCGACTGATTCGGGCGCAGGTGGCAACCACACCGGAGATACTCGGCGTAGGCCTCTCATTTGAGCCCAATGCGCTCGATGGCGCCGACTCGATCAGCATCAAGGCAGCCGAGTTCACCGGCAATGCCAAGGGTCGTTTTGCGGTGTATGTCTCCTCCATGCAGAACTTCGTCCTTGAAGAAAAGGAAATGCAGGATGACGGTGATCCGGGAAAGGCCTGGTGGAATTGCCCGAAGAAAACCCGCAAGTCCTGTTTGATCGAGCCCTATTCCTTCCTGTTGAATGGTGCGCCGACACTGACCTCCAGCATTGCGATACCTCTGATGGACGGTGGAAAGTTCATCGGCGTGGTCAGTATCGACCTGGCGTTGAGTAGCCTGCAAAACATCGCGCAGAAAGCCAGTGCTTCACTGTTCGAGGGGCAAGGAAAACTCACCTTCGTCAGTGCCGCCGGCGTCATCATGGGGCGAAGTGGCGACCTCGCATCGTTGGGGAAGTCCATCAAGGACGTCTATCCGAGTCAGGCCGCCGAGATGCTCGAAGGGGCGAAAACTGGCGAAACCCTCGCCATAGACGAACCTGGCAACCCGAGCATCATGCTCGTTGTTCCGTTTTCCCCTATACCCAATTCCAACCACTGGATGACAGTTATTGAAGTGCCGCGTGCCACGTTGATGGCCTCCGTGGCGACGTTGCAGCAGGTTCTGGATCAATCAAATCAGCAGTCGGTAACCGTGCAGGTGATCGCAGGGATTGGCGTCACTCTGGTCGGTACGTTGCTGATGGGCTTACTGGCGGCGAGTATCACCCGACCTATTCGACGCGTATCCGAAATGCTGGAAAACATCGCCAATGGCGAGGGCGATCTGACCCGGCGACTCAGCGTTGAGCGACGGGATGAAATGGGCGTGCTGGCGGGTTGGTTCAATCGATTCCTCGATAAACTGCAGCCGATTATCGCGCAGGTCAGTCAGAGCGTAATGGACACCCGGTCCACGGCTGACCAGGCGTCTTCGATTGCAATGCGCACCAGCTGCGGCATGCAACAACAGCTGCGAGAGGTCGAGCAAGTGGCGAGCGCCGCTCACGAGATGAGTGCGACCTCGCAGGAAGTGGCCCGACATGCATCCATGGCGGCGACTGCCGCGTGCGATGGCGATGTCGCTGCCCGCTCCTGCAAAGGCACCATCGAGACTGCTGCACAGTCCATCCACTCGCTTGCGACACATATGAGCGGCGCAATGGTGGCGGTCCGCGAACTTGGCGACAGCAGTGAGAAAGTCGGTAGCGTCCTCGATGTAATCCGCACGATTGCCCAGCAAACCAATTTGCTGGCGTTGAATGCGGCGATTGAAGCAGCCAGAGCAGGGGAAACGGGAAGGGGGTTTGCGGTAGTCGCTGATGAGGTTCGTCATCTGGCCCAGCGTACCCAAGACTCCGTGAGTGAGATTCAGGGTGTCATCGAAAGTTTGCAGAGCGGAACACGCGACGTGGTCAACGCCATGCAGAGCCAGCACCGCCAGGCCGACACCAGTGCAGCGCAAGCGCTTGAGGCTGTACACGCACTGATCCATGTCAGTCGCTGCATCGAGACTATCAGCGATATGAGCCTGCAAATCGCCAGTGCTGCCGAAGAGCAAAGTGCGGTATCCGAAGAGGTGACCCGTAACATTTCGGCCATCAGGGATGTAACGGGCACCTTGGTGGAACACGCGGATCGATCGGCGCGTATCAGCCAGTCCCTGAACGATTTTGCCAACCAGCAGCAAGTGCTGATGAACAACTTCCGGGTCTGACCCACGGGCAAGAGGGTGGGCGCGATGGCGTCGAAGGTGACGCCATCGCGCCCGGGCTCCTACAGAGACTGATCAGCACGCTGAATGTGATCGGCCGCTTTTTCGCCGATCATGATTGCCAGTGCATTGGTGTTGCTGGAGCACAAGCTCGGCGCGATGGAGTTGTCGGCGATCCGCAGACCATCGATCCCGTGTACACGCAGATCGTTGTTCACCACCGCCATGGCGTCCGTACCCATCTTGCAGGTGCCTACCGGATGCAGTGCAGCGTGGGCGTGTCGGCGCACGAATCGCCGATAGTCATCACCTGTGCGTAACGGTTCTGCGGGCACATGCTCGCGCTGAATGTGGCCGGCCAATGCGGCCTGGGACATGATGTGCCGACCAAACTCGGTGGCCTGGGCCATGCACTCCACATCGAGCGGGTCGGTCAGGTAGTTGGGCTCGATGCGGGGCAAGTCCATGGGATCTGCGCTGTGCAGTTGCAGGAAACCGCTTGAACGGGGGCGGGTCTGACACACATTCAAGGTGCATCCGTTGCCACCAGGGACGGAACCTACACCGTCCTCGACCCCAGCCCCGGCCATGAAACAGTACTGGGCGTCCGCACGATTTTCGGCCAGGGAAGTACGCCAGAACGCGCCACCTTCGACCACGTTGGAGGTTACCGGGCCTTGCCGAAACAATGCGTACTGCAAGCCGGCGGCGATCTTCCAGTGAGGTTTTTTGTACTTGTCGTAGCTCAATGGGCGACGCAATTCATTGATCAGCGACACTTCGATGTGGTCCTGCAGATTCTGCCCGACCCCTGGCAGGTCATGGATTACCTTGACGCCTTTGTCGTGCAGGTGACTGGCCGGCCCGATACCCGACAGCATCAACAACTTTGGCGTGTTGATTGCCCCGGCACTGACAATCACTTCACGATCGGCCCTCAAGACATGGCGACGGTTTTTCTCAAGGTACTCAACGCCCGTGGCGCGACCGTTCTCGACCAGGATTCGCAAGACCCGGCAGTGGGTTCTCACCGTCAGATTGGGGCGCCGGCGCGCCGGCTTCAAATAGGCGACCGAGGTGCTCGATCGCAAGCCGTTGCGGGCATTGATTTGATACAACCCGCAACCGTCCTGCACACCGGAGTTGAAATCGGCATTGTAGGCCAACCCTGCCTGCTGGCAGGCCTGTAGCCAGAGTTTGGTCAAAGGATGGGTAAATCGTTGATCGCAGACACCGAGCGGGCCATCGGTGCCATGGGCGTCGTTGCTGAAGCGGTCATTGCTTTCGCATTTCTTGAAAAACGGTAGTACGTCCTTGTAGGCCCAACCCCGGGCACCGCCATCGGCCCAACTGTCGTAGTCGGCAGGTTGCCCGCGCAAGTACACCATGGCGTTGACTGAACTCCCACCGCCGAGCACCCGGGCTTGCACCATGGTCGGATTCGGCGCGCCGATATAACCGGCTGGGGGCTCCCAGGGGTAGCGTTCAACCAGATTTCCCTGGCTGGTTTTATAGAATCCCACCGGGAGATGGATAAACGGATGGGTGTCCCTCGGCCCTTCTTCCAGCAGCACGACTGACGCTTGGGTATCTTCGCTCAGGCGCGCGGCAATGACGCATCCGGCTGACCCACCCCCGACCACGATATATTGGACCATTATTGTTCACCGTGCAGGTCAAAAAAAACGCCGGATCAGGCTCTTGGTGAAGAGCTGATCCAGCGTTGAGGCTACTGTCAGACCCTGCGCGAAATGCCGCAGGGATCGTCGTTCAACCGAAAGCTGTTCAGGCAGGTATCACCACGAAACTGTCCGGTTTACAGGTCAGGGCGACATCCGCCCCGGGCGGCAGCGTGAGGCTGCCGGGGGTGGGCAACTGCTGGCATTTGAGGTCGAGGGTACCGCCGGCTACGGCGACACGGTAAATGACCCGGTTGCCGATAAACGACGTGTCTTTGACTTTCCCGGCAAAGGCCCCGTTGGCCAGCGGGTTGCCCAGTGCAGGCTCAAGGCCGATGGTTTCGGGACGGATCGAGACATTGACCGGTCCGGCACTCAGGCTGTTCTTGGCCGTGTGTGCGTAGCGTCCGAACGGTAGCTCGACATAACCACTGCTGGTATCACCCAGTCCATAGGTGCCGTTGACGATATTGGTGTCGCCGAAAAATTTCGCGGCGAACAACGTGCGCGGCGACCAGTACATCTCTTGTGGTCCACCGATCTGCTCGATGCCACCCTTGTTCAGCAGCACCACCCGGTCGGAGAGGATCATCGCTTCGTCCTGGTCATGGGTGACGTAAACGAAAGTGGTCGAGGTCTCTTCGTGGATCCGTTTGATCTCGTTGAGCATGTGGTGGCGAATCTTCAGGTCCAGTGCCGCCAGCGGCTCGTCGAGCAACAGCACGGCGGGGCGGTTGACCAGGGCTCGAGCCAGGGCGACGCGTTGTGCCTGGCCGCCACTGAGCTCGGAGATCCAGCGATTCTTGAAGTTTTCCAGTTGCACCAGCTCCAGTGCCTTGGTCACTTCGCGCTTGATTTCGTCCCGCGGTTTCTTTTTCAGACGCAACCCGAAAGCCACGTTGTCGAAGACATCGAGATGCGGGAACAGGGCGTACTTCTGAAACACCATGTTGACGGGGCGATGTTCCGGCGCCAGCGCCGTGGAGTCCTTGCCGTCGATCACGACTTTGCCGGTGGTCGGCTCTTCGAAGCCCGCGATGATGCGCATCAGTGTGGTTTTGCCACAGCCACTGGGACCCAGCAAAGTCAGGATTTCGTTGCGCTTTACGGTCAGGTCGACTTTGCCCAGGGCAGTCAGATTGCCGTAGCTCTTGGATATTCCGGTCAGTTCGATACTGTTGGTCATGGCGATTACTCTGCAGTTTCTGCACGTTCAAGTTCGAGACGACGACGGCGCAGGGTCATGACCAGGCCGGCAATGACAATGATGGCAATGGTCACGACCAGCATGAACACCGAGGCGGCATTGATGGTTGGGCTGACGGCGCGGCGCATCATCGAAAGAATCATGAGTGGCAACGTGGTGTCGCTGCCGGTGACGAATACGGTGATCAGGAATTCGTCCAGGGAGAGGGCAATCGCCAGGATCGCCGCACCCGCAATCGTCGGGCCGATAATGGGCAGCGTCACCAGCCAGAACGCCTTGAGCGGTGACGCGCCCAAGTCACGTGCAGCTTCTTCGAACGACAGATCGAAGTACTCAAGACGTGAACGTACGGACTCGACGAAGAATGGAAAGGTGAACAATGTATGGCCGATGATCACCGTCAGCAGTGATCGTGGCAGGCCAATCAGCGAGAAGAAAATCACCAGTGCAATTCCCAGGAATAAACCGGGCAAGGCGATGGGGGCGAAGTTCATGAAGGCAAAGACGGATTTGAACCGGCCCTTCATGCGCATCAGCGCCAGGGCCGAGAACGTTCCCAGCAAGGTGGTCAGAATGGCCGAGCCCGCGGCGACGATTGCGCTGTTGGTCAAAGCCGTCATGAAGTCCGAACTGCTGAACAGCGCCTCGTACCATTGGGTCGAGAAGCCCTCGAACGGGAATGACAGCGAGGCCGACGAATGAAAGCTGAACAGCGCGATGATCGCGATGGGCGCATAAAGAAACAGCATGTAGACGTAAGTGAAGAGCCTGATCATGGCGAGTTACCTTTTTTATGGGCGGTCATCAGTCGTGGTAACGCTTGCCGGGTGCCAGGTTTGCAGCCCGCAACACTCCCAGCAACAGCGCATAGACCAGCATGAAAACCAGCAGCAGCAAGTACGCCATCGCAGCCCCCAGTGGCCAGTTACCGACCGAGCGAAACTGATTGGCGATCACCAGGCCTGTGGTCATGGCGTCTCGGCCGCCCAAGAGCTGGGGCGTGACGTAGTCGCTGGCGGCAAGGACGAAGGTGAACATGAACGAGCTGACGATGCTCTTGTGGGCCATCGGCACGATCACCCGCCACAGGATGGTGGCGCCGCCGGCACCCAGATCCGCAGCAGCTTCCAGATAGTCCCTCTTGATATCGCGCAAACCCGACACCAGTAGCAGCAGGGTGAAGGGCAGCATAATGTGCACCAGGGTCAACACCACTGCGAACTTGCTGAAGACCAGCCATTCCAGCGGCTGATCGATCAGCCCCATGTGCATCAGCGTGGAATTGATCACACCGTTGGTGCCCAGGATCGAGCGCCAGGCGTAAACCCGCACCAGGTAGCTGGAGAACCAGGAGACCAGGGCCAGGTACAGCACGGCATTGGAGCGTGTGCGGTAAACAATGTAGTAGGCGACCGGGGCGCTGATGACCGTCGACAGCACCGCGGTCCAGAAGCCATTCTGCAAGGCGATCCATAACGAGTCGTAGAACCCGGTGGCACTCAATGCCTTGGCGTAGTTGGCCAGGGTTGCCGCAGGTTCCATGCTGAAGGTCTTGGAGGTCCAGAAACTCGCGACCAGGAGCAGCAGCGACGGAATGAGGAAGAACACCACCAGGAAGAACAGCGGAGGCGACGCCAGCAAATACCCGCTGAGGGTTTTCTTGTCGATTTTCACGTGTTTGCCAGCCTTTGAATCCCTGTCATCGAGGAGGATGGGCTCGCTGTTGTTGACTACGTTCATGATTATTGTGCCTTTGCTTTTTGTTTCGATAACGAGCAGAGGAGTGAGTGCCCGCAAGCACCCGCTCTCTCGTACACACTCAAGCCGTTCTTTCACCTCACCGGATAGCCGAGGTGGTTAGAACGAGCCTTTGAAGTTCGCCCACTGATCGATCCATTCAGCATAGGTCACGTACTTGTCGGAGCTCAGGGGCGGCTGGCCGTAGAGCTTCGACTTCTCGAAAAAGCTGTCCAGGTTCGCGTAGTCGAAGGTGTTTCTCAGCTCTTCGGGGAGTAGCGGCACAGCCTTGCTGTTGACCACGCCAGAGAACATCGTGGTTGCCATTTTCGCCTGGGTATCGGCCTCGAGCGTCTTGTTGATGAACTCCAGCGCGAGCGGTACGTCCTTGGCGGTCTTGGGTATGAACAGGGCGTCACACCATAGGGCAGCACCTTCCTTGGGCACTGATAGTTCTGTGACTACGCCGCGCTTCTTGGTCTCGCTTGGGGTGTTGGCCGACGCCGAAAATACCGCGTCGACTTCGCCCGAGACCAACAGCGAAACCGCATCGCCCGAGGAGGCAGCAAAGACTCGGCATTGATCACGATACGGTTTGAGTTTTTCGAAGGCGTCGTCGAATTCGGCGCGGGTCAGGTTAGGGAACTTGTCCCCGTAACCGGCAATGATCGCGATGAGTGACCAGTTGGAAGTGCCGTCATCGACAAAGGTCAGCCGGCCCTTCAATTTCGGGTCGAGCAGGTCTTTGTACTCGGTGGGTTTCTTCACGTTCTTAGGGTTGTAGACGATGGTGTTCATGCCCCACAACAGCGGGATGCCCCATTGTTTGCCATCCCAGTACCAGCGGCTGCCTTTATAGAAAAGCGGGACGGTATTTTCGGCGGAGTAGTTGGGGATCTTCGAGGTATCGATCGCCTTGAGCAGGCCCATTTCCTGATAGATGGTCTCGTAGCCCAGTGCGTACATGGTCAGGTCAAGCTGGACGGGGTCGGAGCCGGCCAGCCGCGCGGTGATGTCGTCCTGGTTGCTGGCATAGCTGGAACGTACGGTAATGCCACGTTGTTTGCGCCATTCGGCCAGCTCCGCATCACCGGTTTCACCTTCCCACCCAAGAATCTCCAAATGGCCGGAGGACGCGGCAAATGCACTGGGTACGAACGAACTGATGTACAACCCCGCGGCAGATGCAGCAGCCCCCAGCATAAAGGTGCGCCGGTTCAGGCTGATCGAATCCAGCTTGATGCCAGTTGATCCATAACCCGTCTCTCTTTCTTTTTTCATTTTGAGTTCCTGCCTAGGGTGGTTGTTTGCTAACAATTGGCGACCTGCATTGGCGTGGGCGCGGCGGGTTTAGCCGGACACGTCCCTATGCATGCGGTCATGTAAATCGGCAGAGTTATGGCCAGCATTGTTTCCATGCAGCTGGGGAGGTTGTGGCGCGGTGCTGCCTGGTAAACAGGGCATTGCGCAGTTGGCCTCCACTGGTCCGATCGACTCTTCCTTGGCTGGTAGCGCGCCACTTTCCCTGGATATCAAGGTGAAGCCTTCACGTGGCACGCCCAGCGCTTGATAGGCTCGGCTTGTTGTTTTCATGGATCGAGTATTGGCCTGGCGAGCAGGGCACTCAATTTCGCAGCCCCTTTAAAAGCGACGCACTCTGACGCATCAAAGTGACCTAATCGGCGCAGCAGGCTACTGATAACGATAGTCCCGCCAAAGCGGGGGATGGGCGGCATTCACCTGCGTCAATGTGCGTCTCTTTTGCGGGGGGTGCGAAATTGAGCGGTGTTTGTTCCAGGGGAATACTCCGATGAAGGTCTTGAGACGACGCAAGGTGCATCCGCCCTTGCGCCAGCGTCTATTCGATGGGAGTTTTTCTGTGAAGCTCACGGGTGGTCAGATTGTTGCGAAAGCGCTGAAAGCGAACGGTGTCGACTATGTTGCCGGCATGCCGGGTGATGGTTCGTGGGCCTTGGTGGAAGCATTGCTGAACACTGGCTCCGACATCCCGTTCATTCATGTCATACAGGAGCAAAGTGCAGTCCATCTTGCCGACGGCTACTTTCGTGCCTGCGGTCGTCCGATGGCTGTTCTCCTGCCGGCTCCGTTGGGTCTTTCGAAAGCCTTGGGCGGGATCGCGGTTGCTTTGGTGGATCGCTCGGCCATGCTGGTGATCAGTGGGGGGAACCCCGATCGCGGCGATGACCGGCCTGAATTCGCCGCCACTGGCATCACAAAAGAGCATGTGCGGGTTTCGGCGATTGAACAATTGCCACAGACCCTGCGTCAGTCCTTCGACACGATGTTCAGTGGTCGCATCGGCCCTGTAAGCCTGGACATTCCGGCGGCTGTTCAGAGCGCCTCGGTTGACGCCAGTTTGTCACCTGCGACCTTGCGAGCGAACAGCGCCAGCGACATCCCGCCTCTGATGGTTCACCGACCTATGGCGGAGTTGAGATCGGGCCTGGAAGAGGATGCGATTCTGATGGTCGGGACGCAGAGTCTCCAGGAAATAGTCGGCGAGATGTTTCCGGATTATCAGCACCGAGGTCATTTTTGCACCGCTGGCGTCGGTGCGGTGGGTTGGGCAGTTCCGGCAGCCATTGGCGCGAAGCTCGCCATGCCGGCACGTCAAGTGGTGTGTGCCGTAAGTGACGGGGATTTTTTGCAGTCGATGCAGGAGATGGCGGTGTGCGTGATGCACAGTCTTCCCGTGGTGTTTCTGGTGTTCAACAACAGCGGGCCTGAGTCGTTGAGCGATGTGCAGGTTTCGCTTGCGGGGCAGCATCGGGCCGGGGAATTCAATTTGCCGGACGGCAAGCCTTACTCGCCTGACTTCGCGGGCATCGCCAGAAACTTTGGTCTTGAAGCGTGGAGAGTCGAGCATGCTTCGCAACTCAATCCAGCCTTCATCAAGGCACTGAACAGCAAGGGGCCTTCGTTGGTGGAAATTATTACTGCGCGCAGTTCGCGTGAAATCTGATTAAACCTTCATGAGTGTAGTCACGCCATCCTGCGCCGCTGTCGACGCCCCGCCGATCATCGACGGGCACATCGACGGGACCGCCTTTCAACCGTCTTAATCCTGACCGCCCCAGACGATAGTGGCGTTATCGCCCGTCATGTATTCGCGCACTTCCAGCGGTAATGACTGATCGCTGGGAAGCACAGCGGTTGCATTGCGCAGGTGGTGTTTACGGATCTTGCCTTTGTCCACCAGCCCCAAGGCCATTCGGGTAGAGAAGGGCTGGCGGAAAGAAGACGACGCCACCCCGGTGACCAATCCGTAGAGAAAGCGGATCGGCCGGCGATGCTGCGGCGTGAGAATCGAAAACGTCATTTCGTTACGTTGCTTGCCCTCGAAATCGACCATGAACAGGCGATCACCCAGCAGCAGGCAGAAACCGTGATAAGTGAACGAGTAGCCGATCTTTCCGCTGCCATCGAGCAAGGGGAAGCGTTCTACGGTGACGTACTGGACCATCGAGTCGGCCCGGTACAGGCAGGTGACCGAACGCAGGATGCGGCCTTTATAGATGGACGAGTTGTGGTACCGGTAATAGACGCCCAGATAGTCTTCAAGCAGATCCGCCGACTGCTTCGCCAGGGGCAGGAAATGATTGAATTGCGCCGAGGCCCGCAAGTCTGTCGGTAGTTCGTTTTCGTAGCCCTCATAAAATTTCTTGAACTCGGCGGGCGGCCGGAAAAGGTCTTCGGCCTCCATCATGAAATACCGGCCGATCTTCTGCAGGATTTTCTGTGAGGGTACGTGCTGGCCCACCAGGTACTTGTTGAACTGCTGGCGATTGACATCAACTTTGCGGCACATGTCTGCAACCGAGCGGCAAGACTCGACCAGCGTACTCAGGTTCTTTTGCACGTTGGCTTGCAAGTCGCTGCGAACCTGTTGTCGCTCAGGGTGCGAGGTGGCAGAACTTAACGACATGGGGGGCGAATCTCCTCGGCTGGGCATTTTTTATCTCGATGTAGGCCTGGGGTTAAGAGCAGCAGGTTATATAGGTTATAAATCAGTTATTGAAATAATCGTCCGTATAACTTCGTGCCAGCTTAAATACTTGAATTATCAGCGATTTAATTAAGCATGTTCCATGCCCGCTCAGGGTATTTAAGTTCAACCCGTCAATATCAGTCAATGCGTCAGATTGTAAGCGCTTGGCGGCGTGTCCCTGTACTGGCCGGCGGGAAAAGCCGCACCTCTGGGTGTCAGGATGATGTGTCAGAACCACCATTGGGTACGCGCAAGCCCGATAAGTAACACTTCACCCGGCCCTCGGTAACAGATATTGGCCGTCGGCTTTGAAAGGGCACTCCAGATGACAAACAAAACCCCGGCTTGCCTGTGCAATGGCGAGTGCTTCAGTCCGCGTCATGTATCGATAGTGTGCGAAATGGTGCAAAGAAAGTTCGCCATCGATACTTCACTCCGCGCATTCGCAAAGTCAGTGTCAATTATTGGAGTCTTTAAGCGATGGCAAGGTTAACCGGCGACATTCCAGGGCAAAGGCGATTCAAGGTGGGCATGGTTGGCGGCGGGCAGGGCGCTTACTTCGCCAGCTATCACCGGGCGGCCATGCGTCTTTGCAATCGCTTCGAGATCGTTGCCGGTGCCTTCTCCTCGGATGCCGAAAAATGCCGGGAGGCGGGCGAGGCACTTGGCCTGCAGCCGGAGCGGACGTACCTGTCATTCGAGGACATGGCCGCTGCCGAGTCACGTCGACCCGTTCCCATAGAGGCGGTCGTCATCGTCACGCCCAACCACCTGCACTTTGAACCTTGCCGGTTGTTTTTGCGGGCGGGTATCCCGGTCATTTGCGACAAACCGTTGGTCAACAGCATCCAGCAAGCCATTGAATTGGCGAGTATTGCCGATCAGCACGATACGTTTTTTGCGCTGACCTATACCTATCAAGGCTATCCCATGGTCAGGGATGCCCGCAGCCGTATACAGGCCGGGGAGCTTGGCGACATTCGCTTCATGTATGTCGAGTATCTGCTGGAGTGGTTGGCGCCGGGTGTCTCGACGTTGAGCAAAAGCCTTGCCTGGCGCGGTGATCCAGAGAAGGCCGGCCCGACCGGTGTCGTCGGGGATATCGGCACACATGCCTTCAACATGCTTGAGTTTCTGTGCGGGCGTCGCTGCACAAGCCTGAATGCCAAGTTGACCACGGTCGTACCCGGCTGGGGATTGGACGATACCTGTGTGGTGCAGCTGGAGTATGAAGGCGGCGTGGACGGTTTGCTGTGGGCCAGTTTTGCGGCACCCGGCCACCGTAATGGTCTGCGCTTCAAGATCATCGGCAGCAAGGCGTCGATCGAATGGTGCCAGGAGACTCCGGAAACACTCCGGTTTGCGCCAATTGACGGCGCAGAGCGAATCCACCGCCGAGGCCAGGGCGACAATGCCGCCCAGACGCTGAACTTCAGCAGTTTGCCCGCCGGCAATACCGAGGGTTACCTGGAAGCACTTGCCGTTCTCTACGCCGACTTCGCCGAGGCACTCGATGCCGGCGCAGGTTGGCGCACCGCGACCAGCATCCCGCTACCCGACATCCATGAAGGCGTACGTGGCGTCGGCCTGTCACTGGCGTGCGTCGAGTCCAGCCGACGGCGCGCCTGGGTGCCTTTTCCACACAACTGACACCTGCACACTTTCTGAAAACAAGCGCTCCGCTCAACACCACGGAACCGAGGAAAATCGATGTCTGACGAACTCTATAGAGCTGCATATTCGGTACTGCTTCCCGCGTTCGGGGATTTGCACCTGGACGACAACGTCCGTCGTTACCTGAGCCGAGGTGGCGTTTCGCTTTTGCTGGGGGAGACACGGGAGGAGTACGTGGGCAGAGCCATGAGCGAGGTGCGAAAGAGTGCGGAAACCCCCGCAGATTTCGTCAACATCGCGCGGCAAGCGGCGTCATTGGCTGGGGCGCCGGTACTGATTGCGGTGGACCAGGAACTCGGCGGCATCGAACGCCTTCATCAATTGGTTCCTGCCATTGCGTCGAGAGAGCAGCTCAAGACGCTGAGCTCGCAGGATATCGAACAGCGATGCTTCGAGATGGCCCAGGCGGCACGAAGCCTGGGGGTCAACCTGTTTCTGGCACCGATTGTCGACGTGGTGACCGGCGCCAATCCATGGCTACTCAATCGACACCTGGGCGCCGACCCGGTCGAGGTCAGCCGGGTTTCCTGTGCCTTTATCCGCGGGGTTCAACGGGCCGGCGTGATTGCGACGGCCAAACATTTTCCTGGCCATTACGTCACTGAAGAGGACCCGGCGATTGCCCAAGCCACGGTTCCCGGACCACTGGAGTTGCTGCATGACAACCTTGAGGTCTTCAAGGAAGTCATTGCTACCGGTGTCAAAGCGGTGATGCCGGGCCCCGCGGTGTTTCCGGCGCTCGACCCGGAACATTCGGCCTCCACCTCGTCAACAGTCATCGGTATTTTGCGTGACACTCTTGGTTTCGATGGCTTGATCATTTCCGATGACCTCGATGCGGTGTCCATCCTCCGGGGACATTCGATTACCGACACAGCTGTTGCGTCACTGTCGGCAGGCGCGCATCTATTGCTGGTGTCGAGTGAATCCGGCCTTGATGCCATCGCCGACGCGATTGTTGCGGCCGTCCATGAGGGTGTACTCGACCGCCGGGCGCTATTGGCAGCCGCGGTCAAGGTTCGGGCGTTGGCCAATGCAACCACCGACCAGAACGCTTCGAGCCAGGACAAGTCATGAGTGCAAATGAAAGCAACGCATTGAGCGTGCTGTTTCCAGTGTTGCTTGATCTGGACATGAGTGACGACGTACGCAGGTTTCTTGACGGCGGCGGTCGCAGCCTGCTCTTTGGCGAGACGGCGCAGGAGTACGGCAGCGGGAAAATGAGTGCCAGCCGCCTGCAATCGGAAACCCTGGAACAATGGCAACGCTTCACCGCAGCCGCCAGGCAAATGGGCGGGCCATTGATTCTGGCGGCGGATGCCGACATCTCCGCCGTTCACCGTTTACAAGGCGTGGCGCCGGCACTTCCTGAGCCGCATCTGGCCAGGAGCATGGTGCTCGCAGATCTGGAACAAGCGTGTTTTCAGGTGGCAACGGCCGTGCGAGATGCCGGGGTGAACCTGCTGTTATCGCCGACTGCCGATGTCTTGGGCGGCACCAATGTCTGGTTGCAGGGGCGCACGCTGTCCGATGATGCGGACCAGGCTGCCAACATGGTCGAGGCGTATGTCCGGGGTGTGCGACGGGCCGGGGTGGGGAGTACCTTGAAGCACTTTCCGGGGCATCCGGTCTTGTTGCACCCTCCGGCGACGGAGGTGGCGGTCGTGACTGAGTCACTGGATCAACTCCGTGCGTACTGGTCACCGTTCCAGGCCGGCGTGGATGCCGGCGCGGACGCGGTCATGATGGGGCCGGCGATTTTTGCTGCCTGCGAGCCTGCGATGGCCGCATCCATTTCCCCCCAACTGATCGGGTTGCTGCGACGTGAGCTGGGGTTCAAGGGGCTGGTCATGACTATTGACCTGGACCACCGCTCCATCATCGGCTCGTTATCGCTCGGCGACGTGGCGGTTGCGGCGCTGAATGCAGGGGCCGATCTGCTGCTGATATCGGCAAAGGCGATGCCCGAGGTTGCGCAGATTGCTCGTGCGATTGTCGCAGCCGTCGCGTGTGGGGCCTTGCCTCAGGAGCGACTGGACACCGCTGCCTTGGCGGTATCGGCCTTGGCCAACCGGCTTTCAAACACTTGAGTGGTCGACAATCGGAACCTGACGCATTGACTGCGTCAGTTTGCGCCGCATTTAGCGTGGCTGCGAAATCTCTACCTGAATCCGATCGCTCTACAATGAATGACAACGGTAGGAGCGTCATATGCAAACCCAAAACAATATCCTGGCCCTGCATTCCACAGTTGCAAAGCACTCGACCCTGGCGATGGATATCGACATCGCAAAGACCGTGGGTTTCGATGCGCTGGAGATCAACAGCGCAAAACTGGAAGCCTGGCTGCAGGCCGGTTACACCGAAGCGGAACTGAAAAGCCTGCTCAAGGACGTGCCTGTCACAGGCATTGGTTACCTGAGGGATATCGAGCGCCAGGGAGCCGAACGCGATGACTTGCTGAAAGAGGCTGAGCGACTTTTCCAATTGGCCAACCTGGCAGGTGCAAAAGGTGTGCAGGTGCTCACCGGGCCAATCAATGTTCAGGCCGTGATCGATTTTCAGCATCATGGCAAGAGCACGTATTACTCCGGTTTGCTGGGTTTTGATGAAGCGACTCAGTATGACTTGACCGCCAGGAACCTCGCCTTGCTGGCTGACCTGGCAAAGCAGTATGACGTGCTTCTTTATCTTGAAGCGCTGTCCTGGACCCCCTTGAACAGCCTGGACCATCAACTTCAGCTGATTGATCGCACCGAGCGCGATAACGTCAAGATGGTCATCGACTACTGGCATTGCTTTACCTCCGGCGTGAAGCCGCAAGACATTGCCAGGATGAACAAAGACGTGATCTATGGCGTGCATGTTTGTGATTCGCTGCCGTTCGAAGGTGGCATTGCGAACGAAGCAATCCTCAGGGATGTGCCGACGGGAAGCGGGGTCTTGAACCTTGCCGAGTGGACGGCCGCAGTGAAGGCAACCGGGTACCAGGGCTGGTGGAGTTGTGAGTTGTTTTGCAAGAAGCAGCAACAACAGAACAGCTACGAAGTCGCCAAAGAGTTGAAGTCACTATTGACCCGGCTTGTGGGTCGATAAACAACTTTTTCGACAAGATCCAAAAATACTTTTTCAAGTTTGATTTCGGCCTGCTCGTCATTGAGCAGGGGCAAGTCAACGCTTGCCAGTCTCTATTGGTTGCCACTGCTCCCGGCAGCCTTGTTCTCAATACTAAAAAGATCTGAGGTCGTAATGGTGGATTTTATCGTAATCGGAGGCGGATCGACAGGTTGCACCGTGGCTTCGAGGCTGAGCGAAGACGCAACAGCATCCGTCGTCCTTTTCGAAGAGGGGCCTCGCGATCGCAACCCCTATATCCATATTCCCGGCGCCTACTACAAGACTGCGCAAGGTCCGCTGCTCAAACGCTATGCATGGGAGCCTACCGAAGATCAACGCCGGACCGAGACACCGACGATGGTCCAGGCCAGCGTGCTGGGCGGCGGAAGTTCGGTCAATGCGATGATCTACATCCGCGGTGTTCCGGCCGACTACGATGGTTGGGCGGAGCAGGGCGCCACCGGCTGGTCCTACAATGATGTACTCCCATACTTCAAAAAGGCCGAAGACAACGAGCGCTTCTGCAATGAGGCCCACGGCGTTGGCGGGCCGCTGGGCGTTTCCGATCCGATCAATGTCCATCCATTGACCAAAGTATGGCTTCGCGCTTGCCAGCAGCACGGATTGCCGTACAACGAAGATTTCAATTCGGGCAAGCCCGAGGGGTGCGGGCTGTATCAAATCACCGCCAAAAACGGCTTTCGCAGCAGTGCCGCAGTGGCGTACCTGGCACCCGCCAAATCGCGCAAGAACCTGACGGTGAAGACGGGGTGTCGCGTCATCCGTATCTTGACGCAAGGCAGCAAAGCCATTGGTGTTGAATACATAGAAAAGGGCGTGCGCCATGTAATGCACGCCGACAAGGAAATCATTTTATCGTCCGGCGCCATCAACTCGCCGCGACTGTTGATGTTGTCCGGTATTGGTCCGGCCGCACAGTTGGATAAACATGGCATCAAAGTGATCAAAGACTTGCCCGGTGTCGGCCAGAACCTTCAGGACCATATTGAAGTGTCTCTGGTGTATGAACTGACGGGCCCGCATAGCTACGACAAGTACAAGAAGCCGCTTTGGAAAATGATGGCCGGTTTGCAATACGCGTTGTTCAGACAAGGTCCGGCGGCGTCAAACCTGATCGAAGGCGGGGCCTTCTGGTGGGGTGACAAGGCGGCAACCCATCCCGATATCCAGTACTTCATGGTGGTGGGTGCAGGCATCGAGGAGGGCGTTGACTCTGTTCCCGGTGGCAATGGATGCACGCTGAACCTGGGGCAGATACGTCCACGGTCCAGAGGCTATGTCGAGCTCTATTCAGCCGACCCGATGTCACCTCCGCGGATCGTGCCTAACTATTTCTCCGACCCTTACGATATTGAAAGCCTGGTGGATGGTTGCCTGGTGGGTGAGCAAATCATGTCCCAGGCCGCCTTCAAACCCTTCATTGCCAGGCGGCATGTGCCGGACGTGGCGGTCCGGTCCCGGGAAGAGATGAAAAAATTCTGTCACGAACAAGCGCACGCCGCGCTGCACCCATCCGGCACTTGCCGCATGGGAGTGGATGAGCTTTCGGTAGTGGGCCCGGATCTCCGGGTGCATGGTATGGAAGGGTTGCGCGTTGCCGACGCATCGGTCATGCCAACGCTGATCTCGGGGAACCCTAACTCGGTGTGCATCATGATCGGCGAAAAGGCCGCGGACATGATCAAAAACGGGCACTAAGCTGGCACGCCGCAAAGCGTGGCAGTCATGGGGCAACCATTGCTTGCTGTGCTTTGCGGGGGCGGGTCTAGCTGCCGAGTAACCACAGCAAGAATGAAACGCCCATCGCGAAAAGCAAAAGCCCTCCGCAAATGCCTGCCTGGCGTTCGAGGGGGGATGCCTGTGCAGCACGAGGGGGCTCCAGCCAATCAACAGGGCGTACGCGCACTCTGGTCAACTGGGCTGTTGCATAAAACAAGCTGTGCATGTCATGTGCCCCTTGGGTCGTCTTTGCTCAATCGAAGGTACAAATCCCCCCCGACCTCTACGAAGCGAAAAAACACGGCATAAATATAGCGGGCTACGCATAAAACCTGCGCCTGACCGCGTGCGAATCACTAGAATGGCGATTCGGTAAAAACAAGAATATGTGGGTGTAAACGCCTTGAAAATTCAGCCTCTTCCGCCCCTCAACAGCTTGATTGCCTTTGAGGCTGCAGCCCGCCACTTGAGTTTTACGTTCGCTGCCAAAGAGCTGAATGTCACGCAGGGCGCGATCAGTCGGCAGGTTCGGTTGCTGGAGGATTATCTGGGCAAGACATTGTTCGAAAGGACAACCCGTACCATCAACCTCACACCGACCGGTGCCCAGTACCACGAGACGGTTCGCGACTGTCTGCAGAGTCTGGCTCGGTCTACGGGGGAAATCCGGCAATGGCGCGGGGATCAGCAGGTGACCGTTGCCACCAGCACGGCCATGGCATCGCTCTGGCTTTTACCCAAGGTTGCCGAGTTTCAACGCCAGCATGAAGAGATCGATCTACGGATCATTGCGATCGATCATGTGAAGGACTACGCCAAGCTCGATTGCGATCTGG
Organism: Pseudomonas sp. GM33; assembly: GCF_000282295.1. Lineage (NCBI taxonomy): Bacteria > Pseudomonadati > Pseudomonadota > Gammaproteobacteria > Pseudomonadales > Pseudomonadaceae > Pseudomonas > Pseudomonas sp. GM33. The sequence continues at coordinate 25,687 of NZ_AKJO01000085.1, read as the reverse complement.
CGATGTATTACTGCAGTGCCTCACCGAAAGGCCTGGACGTTACGCCGCTGTTCTCGGAAGAGATTTTCATGGTGTGCAGTCCGTCGTACCTGGCCAAGCATCCCCAACTGTCTTCGATTGAAGGGCTGACTTCCTGCACCTGGCTATGGCTTGAGGATTCCCAGCGGGACTGGATCGGCTGGCAGGAATGGTTCAAGCGCCTGGAGCGTGCTCCCGTTGCCCCGAAACACCGGATCAACATCAATAGCTACAGCATGCTGATCCAGTCGGCGATCAGCGGGCAGGGTGTGGCTCTGGCCTGGAATAATCTGGTCGACGAGCCACTGGGCACGGGCGCGCTGGTTCGACCAAACGATCTGGTGCTGCAGACAGACGCCCAGTTTTGTTTGCTGGAACCTCTCAGTACCCGCGGCCCACGACACAGCGTGAAGCTGTTTCGCGACTGGCTGATGGGACTTCCTTCCGTCCAGGGATAAGGCAAGGTCCAGAAAAAGAAAAACGCCGTCAGCGGTTGGCTGGCGGCGTTTTTCATTCAGTAGTCTCTGTGACCTGTCTCCACAGGCCACAGCGCTGGTTTCAGCCGGCTTTTCTGGCGGTCAGCAAGGATTCCCCGGGACCGTCCGGCAAGGGGCCGCCACGTTGCGAGAGCGCTTCCCGGGCGTGCTCCGGAATGGGCAGGCGAGCGGGAGGCAAGTGGGGCAGGTCGCTGAAGGGTTCCGCCCGCAGGCTGCGAATCAGTGTGTAGCTCATGACCATCATCAGGATTGCAATGGGCAGGCCTGCGGCGATACTCGCCATCTGAATGGCCTTGAGCCCTCCCGCCAGCAGCAGTCCCGCCGCGACACCACCTTCCAGCACACACCAGAGCAACCTGATCCAGTTGGGTGGATTGGTGCTTCCCATCGCGTTCAGCGTACAGAGGACCTGGGTTCCTGCATCGGCCGTGGTCACGAAGTGCACGGCGAGCAGCAGGCAAACGAAGATGGAGAGCGCGCCACCGATCACGGGACCGTCCAGTTTTCCGAGCAGGGTAAACATGGCCGCCGTGGGTTCCTTCTTGGTCGCCAGCAGAATCGTGCCGCCTTCGAAGGTGGCCTGTTCCTGCACCTGCTCGGTGCTTGTCGCTGCTTTCTGGAACTGCTGGCGTTCGGTTTGCTCGCTCTTCAACGCGGCGCCACCGAAGACGGACATCCACAGGATGGTGACCAGGGTAGGCACCACCAAAGCACCGACGATGAGCTCGCGAATGGTCCGCCCCTTGGAAATCCGTGCGATGAACAGCCCCACGAATGGCCCCCAGGTCATCCACCATGGCCAATAGAAGGCGGTCCACCAGTTTTGCCATTGGGTGTCTTTCTGCGTGTCCATCCAAAGGCTCAAACCGACCAGGTTCTGCACATAGTCCCCGGTGGATTCGAACATGAGGTTAAGGATGTAACGGGTCGGCCCGATCACCAGGACAATCAGCATCAACAGGATCGACATGTACATGTTGAGTGTCGAAATCCGTTTCATTCCCTTGGACAGGCCTGCCAGGAGTGAGATGGAGGCGATGATCGTGACCACCAGGATGATCGAAAGCTGCAGGCCGATACTGACCGGCACGCCAAACACCTGGTGCAGGCCGGTGTTGATTTGCGCAACGCCCAGGCCGAGGGATTGGGACACGCCGAAGGCGGTAATCGCCACGCCCATGATATCCACGACATGCCCGATCCAGCCGTAGATCCGGTCACCAATCAGTGGGTAGAGCAGGGACCGAAGCGCCAGGGGCAGACCCTTGCGATAGGCGAAGTACGCCAGGCTCAGGCCGATCAAGGTGAAGATTGCCCATGGATGCAGGCCCCAGTGGAACAGGGTGATACGCATGGCCATGCTCGCGGCCTCATCCGTCAGCCCCTTGGAGAACGGGTTGTCGGCGTAGTGCAGCATGGGTTCGGCGACCGACCAGAAAATCAGGCCGATGCCCATGCCCGCACTGAACAGCATGGCGATCCAGGAACCAAAACTGAACTCCGGCTGGTCGTCGTGGGCGCCCAGTTTCAGGGTGCCGAACCGGCAGACGGAAATGTACAGCAGCAGGCACAGCACAGCGCTCAGCAGTGCCAGGTAGTACCATTTGAAGTTGGTCAGGATGAAGGTCGACGCGGTTTCAAACGCTTTGGCCGCCTGCTCGTTCATGAACGCACAGAACAGCACAAACAGGACCACGGTTGTGATCGAAGCCAAGGTTACATTCGGGTTGAGACCTTTGAGAAGGCCCGATTCTGCACGCATTTTTTTCCCCTTTTATTATTGTTCAAGGGTTGAGGGTTTCGCCGGGTGAGGGGAAGGGCGGTCATTGGCGGATGCCAACGGCCGGTCATCAACTCCTCAGGGTGATCTCGAGGCAGGCTCGGGATGTGGCAACAAAATGGTGGAGACACGGGTCGCCGACAACCCATTTATCCTCATCAATATATGATTTTTGATCATTAATGCCGAAGCGCGTCAAAACGCTAAAAACCCCATCCTTTACTGAACCGTATCAGCAAAGCATGCCGAGCGTATTAATGATCAATAGTCATTAATGCGTGCAACAAAAATCGTTTGTCGAGGCTTCCTCTTCTTGCCGAAACTCGCCGTCATGCAGCAGGCCAGACCTGCCGTGCATTTCCTTTCGTGCCAGCAAGAGAAAACAATAATGACTTCCACGACCGCGACCCGCCTCATCCCGACACACACCCTTGAGACTGTCCTGGCTCCGATCCACGAGGCCCATGGCCTGACCAATGAGTTTTATACCGAGCAACGTTATTTCGACCTGGAGCGCGATCACGTGCTCGGTCGCAACTGGGCGTGCGTCGGTTTCGCCAGCGACCTGCCGGGCAACAGCTACGTCAAGCCGGTGGACTTCATGGGGTTGCCCCTGTTGCTGATGCGTAACCGCGAAGGCCTGGTCCAGGTGTTCCACAACGTGTGCAGTCACCGTGGCGTGAAGCTGGTGCAGCAGGCGGGTGAAGTGCAGGGCGTGATTCGTTGCCCCTACCACTCCTGGACCTACGACCTGAACGGTGGCCTCAAAGGCACGCCCCATGTCGGCGGCATCAATCAGCACAAGGACGAGCGCTTCGCCTGCGAGAAGCATGGCCTGAAGGCCTTGCGCAGCGCGATCTGGATGGACATGGTGTTCATCAACCTGTCGGCTGACGCGCCGGACCTGCAAGACCAGCTCGCGCCGCTCACCGAGCGCTGGACCCAATTCCTCGGCACCGACGGCATGGACCTGCTGCGCCGCGAGCCCAACAGTGGTGCGGTCAGCATCGAGGTCAACTGCAACTGGAAACTGGCGGTGGAAAACTACTGCGAGGCTTACCACTTGCCATGGGTGCACCCGAGCCTGAACAGCTATTCGCGCCTGGAAGACCACTACAACATCATCTTCGATCAGTTCGCCGGCCAGGGCAGCCATGCCTATAACCTGTCCGACGTCGCCGGCACTCACTTGCCCATGTTCCCGTCCTGGCCACGGGATCGCCTGCGCACCGCAGAATACGTAGCGTTCTTCCCCAACGTCTTGCTGGGCATTCAGGCCGACCATGCTTTCGCCATGATGCTGGAGCCGATTGCCCCCGGAAAAACCGTCGAACACCTGCGTCTTTTCTACGTCGGCGACGAGGCCCTCGATGACCGTTTCGAAGCGGCGCGTGACGCTGTGATGCAGTCCTGGCGCGTGGTGTTTGCCGAGGACATCGCTTCTGTCGAAGGCATGCAGAAGGGCCGTCACTCTCCCGGCTATGGCGGTGGTGCATTCTCCCCGGAAATGGATTTGCCGACGCATTTCTTCCACCAGTGGGCGGCGCGTCAGCTGCTCGATTGCGCCGAGAGCGTGTGAGGAGATGAGCATGCATGCGATCCAACCGCACTGGCTGAATTTCATCGACGGCACCTGGACCGACAGTAAGCAGCACATTACCGTCAACAACCCCGGTACGGCGGAACCTGTCGCCACTATCGCCCAGGCTGGAGTGGCCGACGCAGAGCGCGCGCTGCAAGCGGCGCGACGCTGTGCCGACAGTGGTGAGCTGACCCGCGCGCGCCCTGCGCAACGGGTGACCTGGCTGCTGGAAATCGCCGCGCAAATTCGCGCGGTGACTGAAGAGGGCGCGTGGGTCCTGTGTCAGGAAAATGGAAAGAGCCTGCGCGATGCCCGTGACGAATTCGTCGAGGCCGCGCGTTACTTCGAGTATTACGCCGGCATGGCCGACAAGATCGAAGGCACATCCATTCCCCTGGGCAACGGCTACATGGACTTCACGGTCTACGACCCGATGGGTGTTTCGCTGCAGATCGTGCCGTGGAATTTTCCGGTGTCCATCTGCGCCCGTTCGCTGGCGCCGGCCCTGGCGGCCGGTAACGCGGTGGTGATCAAGTCGCCGGAGATTTCGCCGCTGGGACTGTGTGTGCTGTTGCAGGCCATCGAACGTGCGGGCTTGCCACGGGGGGCGGTCAATCTGATCTGTGGCCGCGGCCGGGAAGTGGGGGCTTACATGGCCGGGCATCGTGAGGTCGACCAGATTGTCTTCACCGGCTCTGTCGCCACGGGGCAGAGCATCCTGCGGGCCGCCGCCGAGCACGCGACTCCCAGCGTCATGGAACTGGGTGGCAAGTCTGCCGCGCTGGTGTTCCCCGATGCCGATCGTGAGCAACTGCTGGCCAGCGTGCGCAACGGCATCTTCTTCAATGCCGGTCAGGTGTGCTCGGCGATGTCGCGCCTGCTGGTGCATCGTTCGCTGTATGACGAGGTGGTCGCTGATGTGGTGGCGATGGCCGAGAGCCTGAGCATCGGCCTTGGCCAGGACAATCCGGACCTGACGCCGGTGATTTGCGCCAGTCAGCTTCAGGGCATCGAGGCCATCTGCCGGCGTGCCGAGGAGGAGGGGGCCGTGGTCGCCACCGGCGGTGAGGCGATCAGCGGGCTGCGGGGGCATTTCATGGCGCCGACGGTGTTCCGAGACGTTACCGCGCACATGGATATTGCCCAGACCGAAGTCTTCGGCCCGGTCCTGGCGGTCATTGCCTTCGATACCGAGGAGGAGGCCATTCGCATTGCCAATGGCACTGAATTTGGCCTGGTCGCCGGTGTGTTCACTCAAGACCTCAATCGCGCCCTGCGTTGTGCGCGGCGACTGTGTGCGGGTCAGGTGTTCATCAACGAGTGGTACGCCGGCGGCATCGAAACGCCGTTTGGCGGCGTAGGCCTCTCCGGTTTCGGTCGGGAGAAGGGCCAGGAAGCGCTCTACAGCTACGTCAGGACCAAGAACCTGGCCGTGCGCATCTCGGGCGAGTGAGGAGGCATCAGCATGAAAAAGTGGCTCTGCATTATCTGTGGCCTGATTTATGACGAAGCTCTGGGTTGGCCCGACGACGGCATCGCTGCCGGGACCCGCTGGGAAGATGTGCCGCCAGACTGGCTGTGCCCCGAGTGCAAGGTCGGCAAGTCCGATTTCGAGATGATCGAAATCAGCGAGCCGGTCAAGGTCGCGGCCGTTGCCCCGGTTGTTGTGAAGCAGGCCATGGTTGACGTTTCACCGGCCCAGCCAGTGGTCATCATCGGCAGCGGACATGCCGGCTACGGCCTGGCTCAGGCGCTGCGCAAGGCCAACCCGCAACTCGATGTCCGGGTACTGACCCAGGACTGTGGGCATCTCTATTCCAAGCCGGCGTTGTCCATCGCACTGGCCCAAGGTCGCAGCGCCGCGGCCATGGCGACGGAAAGCCCGATGGCGCTGGAACAGCGATTGGGCATCCGGATTCATAGCCACTGCCGGGTGGAGCGAATCGACGTTGTCGCGCGACGACTTCATACCAATCTGGGCGAGATGCAGTACGGCCAGTTGGTATTGGCCAGCGGGGCTTCGCCGCTGCGCCTGCCCATCGAAGGTTGTGCCGATGCATTGCTGAGCGTCAACAACCTGCAGGATTACCGCGCGTTCCGTGAGCGCCTCGACGGTGTGCGCAGCGTTGCGGTGCTGGGGGACGGTTTGATTGGCTGTGAGTTCGCCAACGACCTGGCGAGCAGCGGCTATCAGGTTCGGGTCATCGGTCTGGGCAAATGGCCGATGGAGCGCCTGTTGCCGGAACCGGCGGGCCTGCAACTGCAACAGGCGTTGTCAGGTCTCGGCGTGCATTGGCATTTGCGCACGACCTTGCAACGTATCGAACAGGGCGCGAACGGCTATCGGCTGGAACTGGCCGATGGTCAGCACTTCGATGCGGATCTGGTGGTGTCGGCAGTCGGCCTGCGGCCTAACGTGGAGCTGGCGCAAGCCGCGGGCCTTGAGTGCGGGCGAGGCATCAAGGTGGATGCGCACCTGCAGACTTCGCAAAGCGGTATCTATGCCTTGGGCGATTGCATCGAGGTGAATGGGCAACTGCTGCCTTACCTCGCGCCGATCAATGAGGGCATACGCGCCCTGGCCAGGACTTTGTCCGGGCAGCCGACGCCAGTGAGCTATCCACTTGCGCCTGTGACGGTGAAGACACCGGCGGCCCCTTTGTGTTTGCTCCCGCCACCCGTCGATTGTGCCGGGCAATGGCACTGCGACGCGACCGGGGACGGACTCAGCGCAGCCTTTCGCGACAACGATGGCGCCTTGCGCGGCTTCGTCCTGCTCGGGCGGCAGGCCCAACAAAAACGCAATGCCTGGCTGCAGAACTGCCAGGACACCCCACAGCATGTGGCTTGAGAATTGACCAATGAACAGTATCGTTAACCTGCCTCATGATGACCACAGTTGTGGCTGGTACGCCGCACTGCCCGAACCGCGTCCGGCCAAGCGCCTGACCGGTGAACAAAAGGCCGATTACGTGGTGATCGGTGCCGGCTTCGCCGGTCTCGCCGCTGCACGCCGGTTGGCTGAGCACATGCCACAGTCGCGCATTCTCCTGGTCGATGCCCAGCGTGTCGGTTATGGGGCATCAGGGCGTAACTCCGGTTTCGTCATCGATCTGCCGCACAAGTTTGCCCTGGAGCATCCTGACCCACAGCACAAGCAACGCCTGCTGGGGCTTAACCGCGCAGCCATCGATCAACTGCAAACCCTGATCGGTCGCCACGCCATCAATTGTCAATGGTCCCATGCCGGCAAGTACCAGGGGGCGGTGGGCGAGCGTGGCCTGGCCTACCTCGACCATTTCGAGAAACTGCTGGCCGACCTGGGTGAGCCTTATCGCCGGGTGGAACGCCAGGAACTGGCCGGCGTACTCGGGACCGACTACTACAGCCGCGCCATTTTCACCCCCGGTTGCTATCTCATGCAGCCGGCGGCACTGGTGCGCGGCCTGGGCGCGTCACTGCCACAGAACGTTGAAGTCCTTGAGGAATCACCCATCCAGCGCCTGGAGAAGGACGCCGGCGGGAACTGGATCCTGGTCGGTAAAGAGGGTTTGATCCGCACGCCGAAAGTGCTGCTGGGTACCAGCATCTTTACCCAGGAGTTTGGTTACTTGCGCAATCGGCTGCTGCCGGTGATGACGTTTGCCAGTTGGACGCGTCCGCTCACCGACGCTGAGATGGCCTCTGTTGGCGTTCAGGCCGACTGGGGGCTGACACCGGCCGACCACGCCGGCACCACGGTGAGGATGACCCAGGATCGTCGTCTCATCATCCGCAATACCTACAAGCACGTTCCACGCTACGGGCGCAGCATCAATGATTCGATCCGCCTGAAAGTCCGCGAGGATCATTGCGCGGCTTTTCACGCCCGTTATCCGCAACTTGCCCATGTTCCCTTCACACACACCTGGGGCGGGGTCTACGCGATCTCGCGCAACTTCACCAACTTCTTCGGCAAGCTCGACGATGGCGTTTTCGCGACGGCTTGTGACAACGGGGTTGGTGCTGCATGGGGCACCATCTCCGGGACATTGCTGGCGGATAAAGTGGTGGGCGCCGATTCTCAGCGTCTGGATGACATCCAGTCCGTGACAGGCATGCCTTCGCGCAATCCGCCGGAACCGTTCCTGGGGCTGGGCGTGCGTTCACGTATCCGCTGGGCGGCGTGGAACAGCAGGCGCGAACTATGAACCAGGCGCCTGCTGACAGAAAGCCGGTGATGCTGGTCGACCACCGGGACCTGGACTTTGTGCATCGCGGTGGCCCCCCGGGGGGCGCCAGCGTTGCCCGAGCCCTGAGCAATGACGTGTCGCCTCATCTGGGGATTGGCTTTGCGCGGTGGGAGGGCGCGGAGGTCGCGTGGACGCTGCTTTATGACGAGGTCATTTTCGTCATTGAAGGCTGTTTCGAACTGAGAGCGAACGGTGAACTGTACCGGGTAACGCCAGGGCAATTGCTCTGGATACCCGAAGGTACCGAGCTCATCTATGGCGGACACGCCCTGTTTGGCTATGTCGTGCATCCCGGTGACTGGAAGCAACGTCACGGCCTCGTCTGATCGGGAAAACTGAGCATGTTTGCGCTCACTAAGGTTTTTTCAACGATATACGCTGCAGCTCTGCTGATGCAGTTGGGTTCCAGCCTGCTGATGACGTATCTGGCCTTGCGCCTGGACGCTGCCGGTGTCGCAGAGTTCTGGGGCGGTGCGCTCATGGCGGCCAATGCGCTGGGAATGGTGCTCGGAGGGCGGATCGGGTACTGGCTGATTGGCTGGATCTCGCATGTGCGGGCCTTCGTGGTCAGTGCGGGGGTGATTGTCACGGCGGTACTGAGTCACCAATTGAGCGACTCGCTGACGCTATGGTTGGCGTTGAGGTTCGTGGTCGGTGTAGCGATGATGTGCCAACTGATGGTCATCGAAAGCTGGCTCAACGACTGTGCGCCGGGTGATCGTCGTGGCGGCGCCATGTCGCTGTACATGGTGGCCAGCTACGTGGGGATGATGCTGGGACAACTGCTGCTGGGCCTGGGCAATGGGCTCGACACCCTGGTGTTGTCCGGTGTGGCCATCGCCTTTGCCATAGGCCTGGTGCCGATGGCCATGCACCGGGGTATGCAGCCCAGCCCGATCAGCCAGGATCGGGTCAGCTTCATGCGCTATGTCCGTCGTCTGCCGCAGTCGTTGGGCACTGTCCTGGCGTCGGGATTGCTCAATGGCTGTTTCTATGGATTGACCCCGATCTTCGCGGCGCAATCGGGTTTCACCCCCGCACAGGTTGGCCAGTTCATGGCCCTGAGCATTGCGGCCGGACTGTTTGCGCAATTGCCGCTGGGCAAGCTGTCGGACCGTTTTTCCCGCGTAGGCCTGATTCGCCTGACCGCCGTTCTGCTTTGTGTCGCTTACCTGCCGTTGGCCTTTTTGCAGGCCCCGGGACAGGGCTGGGTCATGCTGGCGGGCGCCGTGATAGGTTTCCTGCAGTTCTGCCTGTACCCATTGGGCGTTGTTCATGCCAATGACAATCTGGAGCCCCAACTGCGTGTATCGGTGGCGGGGGTGTTATTGGTGACGTTCGGTATCGGCGCAACCATCGGGCCATTGGTGGCAGGCGCATTGATGGAGCACTTGGGACGGCAAGCCCTTTATCTGTTTGCCATTGGCGTGGCGGCGCTGGTTGCTTGCCTGGTCAGTGACAGGCAACGCGTTCCAGTGGCTGTCGTGCAAGTTCCGTGAGGGGGGGAGTGAACGGCGATTGTTCATTGAGGATCTCCACTGTATCCGTGGCGAGGGAGCTTGCTCCCGCTGGACTGCGCAGCAGTCCCCTGCTCTTTAGGGAAAGGAGGGGCCGCTTCGCGCCCCAGCGGGAGCAAGCTCCCTCGCCACAGGTTGCTTATTGTTCGCTCCATCTCTTTGTAGACCGTACTTTACGACCCGGTACGCCTCAGGCCGCCATATGGGTTGCGGCCCATTGCTTTTTGCAACTGGCTTTCATCGCTTCCATTTGCTCGCCGAGGTCGTCCAGCCTGGATTTTCCCAATAGTTTTTTCGCCTGAGGAAACATTTCGGTTTCCTCCTCTTCAATGTGGTGCTCCAGCAGCTCTTTGACGACCTTCACCCGCCCGGCAAATTCCGGTGTACCCGGATCAGTCTGCTTCAGATCCGGCAATACCAGCGAGTCGACGGTGCGATGTTCTTCCTTCGCTTCGAAGTACATGACGTCCTGCTCCTTGGTCCCTGCCGCCTTGAAGGCTGGATAGAGGATTTCTTCTTCCAGTTTGGTATGGATGGAAATCTCCATCTCCAGCTTGTCCAAGAGGTCAGTGCGTTTCTTGATCGCTTTATCAGTCGACTCGCTCAATTGAGCAAGAATGGCTTTCACGGTTTGATGATCGGCTTTCAGAAGGTCAATCGCGTTCATGTTGGCTGCCTCAGCTAGCGTGGAATTGAGCCTCAACGGGGTATGGCATTGAGGCGTGCCGATAGCTATCGCATTTCCTGTGCCAAGGGCATCGGCCAGCCAATACGCCGGTAAACAAGGACTTGCGATCCGTGTTCTTCCACTGGGGCGTGCAGTCTGCAAGAAAGGGCGATTTGAGCATTGCAGATAGCAGAGGTGATTCACTGTAGGGGCGGGTGCAAAAGGTAGAGCGGTCTGATGAAACCGGACACCTCGCAGTAACGCGTAGTATCTGTGACGTTATTGCTGCAACCTGTGCATTAATGATCTGCAATCAACCTACCTTGTTCGTCAGGAGATCAGTACTCACACTGGCAGCACTTGTGTGAAGGCAGCTTCCGATTGAAGGGGAAATGACCATGGTCTCTGTGATTCGATTCAACCAGTTTGGCAATCCTGAAGTACTGAACCTGGAGACATTGAGCGAGCAATCGCCAGGACCCGGCGAAGTCTGGCTTGAGCAGGCAGCCATTGGGGTCAACTTCCTCGACGTGACCCAACGCAAGGGCGCGGTGTCCGTTGCGTTGCCATCCGGACTGGGGTTGGAGGGCGCTGGGCGTGTTGCCGTTGTGGGTGCGGGTGTCAGCAACGTGCGAGTTGGAGATCGCGTCGCTTATGCCACCGGTCCTGTTGGCTCCTATGCTTCGGCCCGGCTTTTTCCGGCTGAGCGGCTGGTCAGGATTCCGGATGCATTGTCGTTTGCTGATGCTGCAGCCGTCATGTTCAAGGGTATCACTGCGCAGTACCTGTTGAAGGCCACCTATCCCGTGGGGCAGGGCACAACCATACTTCTCTACGGTGTAGCGGGTGGGCTGGGGGAAATCATGGTGCCGTGGGCCAAGCACTTGGGTGCGACTGTAATCGGCGTCGTATCAAAGCCGGCCAGTGTCGAAAAAGCTCAAGCGTTGGGCTGCGATGAAGTCCTGGTGTTTGACGCTGACAACCTGGCATCGCAGGTCGCTCGTTTCACCGAGGGTAGAAAGGTCGACGTTGTCTATGACCCCATAGGGCGCGTTTCCTTCCAGGCTTCTCTGGACTGTCTGCGACCACGGGGGCTGATGGTGTCGTTTGGCGCTTCCTCCGGGGCGCCTTCAGCCGTGGAGCTGTCCACGCTCAACGCCAAAGGCTCGCTGTTCCTGACACGTCCTTCGTTGGCCGCCCATACGGCGAGTGCCTCTGAGTACCAGGAGCGCGCACAGGATGTGTTGGCCGCCATAGGTGCGGGTATCATCAAGCCCCGGATCTGGGCAAGCTACTCGCTGGCTGACGCAGCGCTGGCACATGCTGACCTGGAGTCGGGGCGTTCATCGGGAGCGATCATTCTAAAGCCATGAATATTGATGTTCTGACCAGTCAGTCCAGTGACGAGATCGCTGCGTTCCTGGCCGTTGCCTCGCAAGGCTCGTTTGTCGGGGCGGGTCGGCTATTACAGCGACACCCGACTGTCGTCTCGAAACGACTCGCCGCCATGGAAAAGCGCCTCGGCGTTCGGCTCGTGGAGCGCTCAACCCGGCAGGTGCGAATCACTGAAGCCGGTGCCCAACTGGAGCAACGCCTTCGCTCTGCCATCGAGCTGATGAATGAAGCGCAGCAGCAAGCGGCGAAGGGCGCCAGCGAAGTTCGAGGTACTTTGCGCCTTGCATTACCGGCAGCGATGGGACGGCGTTGGCTAGGTCCGATGCTGCCGGAGTTTCTCGAGCTTTATCCTCATGTCTCGATCCTCGCAGATTACAGTGAGCGTCTGGTGGACATCATTGATGAGGGTTTTGACGCTGCCATACGGATCGGCGAGTTGGAAGACAGCCGATTGATCGCCAAAAAGCTGAGCGACCATCGCCGGATTCTCTGCGCTTCGCCGGCTTACATCCGAAAGCACGGAATGCCCCAAACGCCACAGGATCTGATCAAGCACAATTGCCTGCGCTTCAGTGGCCTTGCGTCTTTTCCGCAGTGGCGACTCCATCGCGGCAACGAACTTCAGACGATTACACCGAAAGGCAACCTGACAGCCAATGACAGTGAATCCTTGCTGGCGGCCGCCCGTGCTGATGCGGGAATACTAGGGGCCGGTGACTGGTTGATGAGTCGTGATATCGCGGCCGGAAGGTTGTTGCGTGTCCTTGCGGATTGGCAATTGGACACTGCCGGTGGGGTCTATCTGGTCAGGCCATCGGCCAAATTCCCCACGGCCGTGGTGGTTGCCTTCAAACAATGGATCGAATCAAGGTTTGTTCCTGCACCGCCGTGGGGTATTTGAATCGGCTGTAGCGGTGCATATCGTACTCGGACCTCCAGGCCCGGCCTTACAGCGAAGCGTTGAGTTCGTCGATCAGGCTTTCACGATGTTTCAACGCTGAAACGGACGCCTCGCCCAGCTTGCTGGCAACGGCACTCAACAACGCCTGCGCCAGCAACATGTGGATTGCACGCCAACGATCAAGCAAAACTCCGCAGTTTTGCTAAATCTCGCGTCGGTGATGAGCCGAATTGACGACTATATTCGCGACTGAACTGCGATGGGCTTTCATATCCGACTTGAAATCCAGCGGCTGCGACGTCAAGGCCTTCAGCGATCATGAGGCGTCGCGCTTCGTGTAGACGAAGTTGCTTCTGATATTGCAGAGGGCTCATGGCCGTTATGGATTTGAACCTGTGGTGGAGCGTCGAGGTGCTCAGATTGACGAGTTTCGCTAGCGAATCGATTTGAAGGGGTTTTGAGTAGTTTCCGTTAAGCCACTCAATTGCTCGTGTTACGCGATGCGCCTGGCTGTCGACGATCGCAATCTCGTGCAGCCTCTGGCCCTGTTCGCCACGCAAGAGTCGATAGAATATTTCTCGAATGGCTAATGGCGCCAGGGTGGGAATATCCTCCGGGCTTTCCAGCAGTCTCACGAGGCGGAGCATTGCATCGAGTAACGATGTGTCTATTTTGTCGAGGAAAAGGCCTCGGTTTTGCGCACCACTGGGTACGCCGATCGGACTTGCGTCGGCGATCAGCTGCGTAATTTCGCAGGGATCAATATCCAGGCGGATGCATAGGTATGGCTCCTCGGGAGAAGCTTGAATCACTTGCCCCGCTAAAGGCAGCGTCACGGAAACGACGAGATAGTTCAGCGGATCATAGACGTAGCCTTCATCATGCAGTCGCACCTCTTTACGACCTTGAACGACAATACACAGACCTGGTTTATGAATTGTGTGAATCGCATCTGTAGGGGCATCACTTCTGATGAAGTGAAGCGGGGGCACTGCCGTCTCGAATACACCATACTCGGGCGCAAAACGCTGAATGATGGACGCCAGCTCGGTTCGACGTTGCGTAATTTCGGCATCGGACTGGATCAAGGGAACCTCCTCAAGAGTTGATCACACGTGGCGAGAGTCGGGGCGTTTTTCCGGCAGTACAGCTTTATTAAATATCAAAAAGCCCAGCTATTGCCGGGCTTTTTGACGGTTTTGATTCTGAGTTAGCCAACTTGTTGCATTCCTGGTGTGCGGTCGGATCCGCCTTCAGCAACACGCATTCCTGGAGTGCGATCAGCTCCGCCTTCAGCAACACGCATCCCAGGGGTGCGATCCGAGCCGCCTTCGGCAACGCGCATTCCTGGAGTGCGATCAGAACCATCCTGAGCAACGAAGGGTCGCATTGCCTCTTTGCATTGTTGAGCTTCGTTCAGTGGCGGCCTGGCGGTCGTGCTTTCCAGCGCAAATACGCTCAGGCTAAGCGCTGTGAGGGTCGCGAAAGCGAAGATTTTTTTTGAGGTTTTCATGGCAATGACTCCGGTAATTTGAGTGTCTGGTACCGGTAGGTCAGGGCAACGTTTTTGCACTGAGTTCCGGTTGCAGGCGAGGTGTTCTCTCTGCCTGTGTCCAGACTACGGTGCCGCTGTTTTTTACGTTATTCGGTTCCTGTGAGCTTTTTGCACAATCCTGCACCGTGATACCGGAGCAACTAATTTTTTAGTTGTACATGTCTTCGTAGCAGCCAATTACCTGGTGCGCGATTCACATCATTTTGAGCTGTGACGTCGGAGAGCAGGCACGACTTGCCTAAAGCTCCCGCAGAGCAGGCCGTCAGTGTTACTTGACGGCCTGCGCTTGCATTTCTCTGACTGCAGGTGCTCCACCAATGCCACCTGGGTCAAAAGCGTTTCATTGCACTGGCACGTCAGCGCCTGCTGAACATCAACTGTATTGACTTGCCGAACCAGCAGACAGTTTGCGCTTCCTGGAATGGGTCAAACGGTAGGCAATTGCCAACCAGATGAACCACCCGGGCATGACCATTAAAGCGATACGGGTGTCAGGTCTGAGTGCCAGCAGGCAAAGAACAAAGCCCAGGAACGCCAGGGAGAACCAGGCCATCGGTACGCCGCCAGGCATCTTGTAGGTCGATTGCGCATGCAAGTCGGGACGGCTTTTGCGATAGGCAATGTACGATGCAAGGATGGTTGACCAGGTGAAAATCACCAGGATCGCCGACACGGTAGAGACGATCGTAAACGCGGTCATGACTTGCGGAACGATGAACAGCAACAGCACACCCACCAGCATCAACAGTGTGGTGAACGCCAGGCTCAGCAGCGGCACGCTATTGCCCGACAACCGTCGAAAAATCCCAGGCGCATTGTCGTGACTGGCCAGCCCGAACAGCATGCGGCTGGATGAAAACACGCCACTGTTGGCCGATGAGGCCGCAGACGTCAGCACCACAAAGTTGACGATACCTGCTGCCGCGGGAAACCCTGCAACCAGAAACAGTTCGACGAAGGGGCTCTTGTTGGGCGAAACCTGTTGCCAGGAAGTCACTGCAATGATGCAGGCCAGCGCCAGTACATAAAACAGGATGATTCTCAGCGGAATCGAGTTGATGGCTTTAGGCAGGGTCTTCTCGGGGGAACGGGTTTCGGCGGCGGCAGTGCCGATCAGCTCGGTGCCGGCAAATGAGAAGATTGCCATCTGGAAACCGGCGAAGAAACCTAACAGGCCGTTGGGGAAGGCTGCCTGTTTATCCAGCAGGTGGTTCAGGGATGCAGTGACGCCATTGGGTGAGACAAAGGAACTGGCAATCATCACCATGCTGACGCCGATCAGGGTGACGACAGCAATAATCTTGATGATCGCGAACCAGAACTCCACTTCACCGAAAAGCCTGACGGTCAGCACGTTCAAGGTGAACAGCGTCAGTAGCATGCCGATGGCCGGTATCCAGGCGGGTACATCGGGGAACCAGTACTGAAAGAATCCGCCGACCACGACGGCGTCGCCCACCACCGCGACGCTCCAGCTCAGCCAGTATGACCAGCCGAGGAAGAACGCCGCTCGCGGACCAAGGTAGGCACCGGCAAAGTCCGCGAAGCTTTTGAAGTTCAAGTTGGAGAGCAACAGTTCGCCCATGGCGCGCATGACGAAGTAAACGAACAGGCCGATGATCATGTAGATGAGGATGATCGACGTGCCGGAGAGGGCGATGATCTTCCCGGAGCCCATGAACAGGCCTGTCCCGATGGCGCCTCCCATGGCCATTAACTGAATGTGACGGTTGCTGAGGGTGCGCTGCAGCGCGGGCTGTTCAGGCAGCCCGGACGGAATCGATTTCATTACAAAACCTCTTGATTTTATGTTTTTGAGTTTTGGCAGAAAAGTGGGTGTCGAGGGTTCTTGTTTGGGATGCAACGGCTAGTGACGGTGCTGGTTTGCGGGTGGCAGGGTGGGCAGGGGGCGAGCCTCCGGGCTACTTGCACAGGGGCACCCCCTTTGGGTTATCAGCGGACTGTGCGCAGCCGCGAAGGTGCGATGGCCGGCGACTGATCGAGCAACTGGTAGAGATTTTTTATGTTGGACGGTGTCGGCACGAGGTGGATGCGCTCGCCGATGGCATGCTCGCGCGCCAGGTCGTGCACGTAGCGCAGTGACGAAAAGTCTTCCAGGGCAAAACCCACCGAATCGAAAACGGTGACCTGTGCGTCGCTCTCGCGCCCCGGTACTTCGCCCAGAACAATCCGGAAGAACTCGACGACGGGAAAGTCGGCCTCCAGTTGTTGAATATCGCCTTCAATCCGGGTCTGAGGTTCAAACTCAACGATGACCCGGGCATTGCGCAGGATGTCGGCGTGCAGTTCGGTTTTCCCCGGGCAGTCACCGCCGACGGCATTGATATGCATGCCGGGCTCGATCATCTCGGGCGTCAGGATCGTTGCGTAGGCTTTGTCTGCGGTGACGGTGGTGACGATATGCGCGCCCTTGACCGCTTCCTGCACCGAACTGGCCAGGATCACCTCGATATCCGGGAATGCGGACAGGTTGTGTTTCAACTTGAGCGAGGCGTCACGGTCGATATCGAATATGCGCAGTTCCTTGATGGACAGCATTTCATGGAAGGCGAGGGCCTGAAATTCGCTCTGGGCGCCATTGCCGATGATTGCCATGATGCTTGCATCCGGGCGCGCCAGGGACTTCGCGACCAGGGCAGAGGTAGCGGCGGTGCGCACTGCTGTGGTCAGCGTCAGTTCACTGAGCAAGGTTGGATAGCCACTGTGGACATCGGCCAGGACACCGAAGGCCATGACCGTGAGCAAGTTGCTTTGACCGTTGTCCGGGTGACCATTGACGTATTTGAACGAGTACTGTTGGCCATCATCGGTCGGCATCAACTCGATCACACCGTCGGCCGAGTGATTGGCGGTGCGCGGCGACTTGTCAAACTGCGCCCAGCGTGAATAGTCAGCTTCGATGTAGACGGCCATCTCGCGGATTGCCCGACGGATTCCCACGCTGGCGAACAAGCGTGCGGCATGATCGACGTCTATAAAAAGAGTCATGTTGTTATTCTCCGATTCAGTAATGGCAACGTTGTGGGGCAGGGGATGACTCAGGCGCGCTTGCTCTCGTAACCATGCAGCACGTTGACCGCATTGATGCCGATTTCATCGACCATGTAGCCGCCCTCCATCACGAACAGGGTCGGGCAGCCCACACCCGCTATCAGCTCGCCGATGCCGATGAAGTCTTCGCTTTCCAGCAGGAAGTGGCTGATGGGGTCGTCCTTGAACGTGTCGACGCCCAGTGAAATGACCAGCACTTCAGGGGCGAACTGCTGGAGCTTCCTGCAGGCGTGGAGCAGGGCGTTGCGGTAGCTTTCCCAGGTGGTGTTCTTCGGCAGCGGATAGTTCAGGTTGTAACCTTCGCCGTGCCCCGCGCCGACTTCGTGGCTGTAGCCCGAGTAGTACGGATAGGACACCGCAGGTTCGCCGTGCAGCGAGACAAACATGACGTCGCTGCGCCCGTAGAAAATGTTCTGCGTGCCGTTGCCGTGATGAAAATCGACGTCCAGTACCGCTACACGCCGGGCGCCCTGGGTAATGGCCTGCTGTGCGGCAATGGCGGCGTTGTTCAGATAGCAGTAGCCACCCATGTACTCACGCGCTGCGTGATGGCCGGGCGGGCGGCACAGGGCGAAAGCACTGTCGTGGCCTTCATCGATCAGCGCGAGGCCGGTGAGGGCGATATCGGCACTGGTTTTGACCGCTTGCCAGGTCGTGGCGGTAATGGGCGAACCGGCGTCCATGGCATAGAAACCGAGCTTGCCGTCGATGAAGGTCGGCACTTGTTCGCTGGCCAGATCCCGCACCGGCCATACCAGTGGCAGGGCATCATGAGTACGTCCGGTGGCACACCATTCTGTCCAGGCGCTTTCCAGAAAGCTGACGTAGCGCTCGCTGTGTGCGTTGACGTAACACGAGCGGTCAAACACACGCGGTTCGACGATCTGGCCAAGGCCGACCTGCTTGACTCGACTATGGACGGTGTCGGCTCGGCTGGGCTGTTCGAAGGACGGCTTGAGCACGCCATCTTTCAATTCGGTGCCGTGGTGCAGGCGGTGAGAATCACTGAAAACTGTAAACATTCTGCGCATCCGTTATTGTTAACCAGTGCAAATATTCTGTTCTGGCCGGGGTGCGATTTCTTTGCTTTGTTTTCTCGGTTCTGCAGATTATTCGGGCGTTTTTACTCAGGAATGGCGTAATGCAGAAAAAATCATCCAAACGCATCAGTCTCGACGAGACCGACCTGGCGATACTCACGTTGTTGCAGGAAGATGCGAGCATTTCCAACGCCGAGCTCAGCGAGCGCTTGTCGTTGAGCCTGACACCTTGCTGGCGACGGCGTAAAAGAATGGAGGAAGCGGGTGTCATCAAGGGCTATCAGGCCAACCTCGATCGACGCATGCTGGGACTGGACATCATGGCGTTCGTGCACATCCGTTTTTCCACCCACGCCGATCACGCTCCGGACGCCTTCGAAGCCGTGATCGCGCAACTGCCCGAAGTGCTGTCCTGTCACAAGATCACCGGTGATTCCGATTACGTGCTGCAAGTGCTGGCAGAGGATCTTGATAGCTACAGTGACTTTATCGAGCAGGTGCTGAGGCGTCAGGTGGGAATTGCGTCAATTCAGTCCAGCCTGGCTTTGCGCGAGGTCAAGACCAGTAGTCGAATTGCGATTCCCAAGTTGAGCAAGGATTGAGAGGACAGGGGCAGAACGACTATTCAGCGTTTGGGCAAAAATGGACCTCGCAATTCTACTGGTCCAATCCATGTGGCGACTGTGTATGGAAGGTGCCTGCGCACCTTCTTTCTTCTCCCTTATCTGGACCTCAAGACTTTCGGATTAGAGTTGCCCCAAATCGTGTACAAGTCGGCCAACAACGCGCCGTTGATGGCCTCAAGTTCTGTTTGGGTAATCTCTTCATCACCTTGCTTGCCGTACAGCACGACTTCGTCTCCCGCCTGCACGCCCTTGATGCCACTGACGTCAACCATCAGGGTGTTCATGGTGACCTTGCCGATCACCGGCGCGCGTTGGCCGCGGATCAGCACTGAAGCCTTGTTGGAGAATGCTCGTCGATACCCGTCGGAGTAGCCGGCCGGGATGTTGGCGATCAACGAGTCTTTGCTCAGGGTAAAGGTGCGGTCGTAGCTGATCGTACTGCCCGCCGGGTAGGCGTTGACCGCCGCGACCCGCGATTTGAACTGCATCACCCGTTGAAATTCATTATGCCCACCCACTGGGTAGCCATAGAGCGCAGCCCCTGGACGAACCATGTCCAGCCAGCCTTCCGGCACCTCAAGGGTGGTGAAGGTATTGGCGCAGTGCAGGGTGATCCGACTGCGGTCCAGTTTGGCGTGTTCGATCAGCCAGCCGGACTGCTCCTTGAATTTGGCGAGTCCTTGAAGCACATCTTCTCGTTCTTCGACCGGGAAGTGGGTCATGATTGCGACGATGTTCAGGTGATCCAGCCGGGTCAGATCCACCGCCTGTTGTTGCCCTTCAGCAGTGCTCATTTCAAGACCGTTACGGCTCATGCCGGCCGAATTCAGCGCCAGGTGAACCGGCAGCTTCACTCCTTTTCGGGTGGCCAGTTCATTGAGCTGACGTGCAACCTCCAGGTTGCCGACCAGTTCTTCGATGTTGTAGCGCAGTGCATTTTCGACTTCTTCAACAGTAGCGCTGCGCAAACGCATCAGGCGCCCCTTGAAGCCTTTTTCCCGTGCAACACGCGCCTCCTCATTACTCGCCACGCCGACACAGGTGATTCCCATCCGGATGGCGGAAGGGATCAGTAGACCAATGCCATTTCCATAAGCGTCGGCTTTCATCACGGCACACATCTGGCTTTTACCCGCCAGCCGTTGCTGAAGCCTGGTGATGTTTGCTTCGAAGGCGGCCTGATCAATCTCCAGCCAGGTATTGGCCTGACCAGATTGATTGTCGGCGCGAGGATGTTCAGGTGTTGGATCGAGTAAAGGGGCGGCATTGACCACCGGCATCATTGCCGTCAAGGCCAGGGCGAGCGTCAGCGTGCTGAGCATGAAACGTGGCATATCGAGTCTTCCATAGTGGATGAGGAAAGGCCCCGTGCTGGCGTGAAGCTGACATCAGCCAGGTCCATCAGGCATGGGGCGAACAGCCATGGAATTCTTATGCAAAGGCCTCGTTTGTTTATGTGGAACCGGGCGGCTTGCGCAGCGGATGACGCTGTAGAAGAGGCTGAAACGACCGAGGGATTGTTCAGGGTTGCGCCTGGCAGCCTAAGGGGCCGCCAGGTGAATGCTTTGAAGCGTCGTACTGTATTAAGCCCGTAGCCTTACATCGTTAGTTGCTGAAGGCTGTAGCAGCGAAAACAGGTTCTTCGGATCCTGCAACTCTGGTACCAGCTGAATATCGCTGCCAATGTTGAGCGTTTTTGCAACATCCAGCACATAGCGCAAGGCGGAGTAATCCTCGATGGCGAAGCCGACCGAGTCGAACAAGGTGACTTGCTCGGCATGCTGGCGACCCGGGGTCTGACCAGTGACAACTTTCCAGAACTCGATAACCGGAGAGTCGGCGGGCATCTGCTGAATTTCTCCTTCAATTCGGCTTTGCGGTTCGTACTCAACCATGACTCGCGCACGTTCCACGATGTCCCTGTGCAGTTCAGTCTTGCCGGGGCAATCGCCGCCCACGGCGTTGAGGTGCATCCCGGGCTCGATCATCTCTGGCGTTAAAATGGTTGCGTAGGCCTTGTCGGCCGTGACCGTGGTGACGATGTCGGCACCACGCACCGCTTGCGCGACGGTTTTGGCAACGGTCACCTGTATGGCAGGGTAGGCCCGCAGGTTGGCGACCAGTTTCGCTGTCGCCGCTGGATCGATGTCGTAGAGACTGATTTCAGTAATGCCGAGCAATGTATGGAATGCCAGGGCCTGGAATTCGCTCTGTGAGCCGTTGCCGATCAGCGCCATTCGGCGACTGTCCGGTCGGGCGAGGTAGCGGGCCGCTAGCGCAGAGGTGGCAGCGGTGCGAATGGCGGTCGTCAGCGTCATTTCACTCAGTAACACAGGCTTGCCGGTATCAACGTCTCCCAGTGCCCCGAACGCCATGACCGTCAGCATGCCGTTGTGGGTGTTCTTCGGATGTCCATTGACATACTTGAAGGCATAGAGCGCCGCATCAGACACGGGCATCAGCTCGATGACGCCCTCGGGTGAATGGTTCGCCAGGCGCGCGCATTTTTCGAAATCCGGCCAGCGTACGTAGTCTTGACGGATGTATTCGGCCATTTCGATCAGGCATTTGGGTAAGCCTTTTTCCCGGACGAGGAGGCTCAGATCATTTACGTCAATGTAACGGGTCATATGGGGTTCCTTTGCGCGTCTTTTAGTGTGCCGGTCCGGACGACCTGTCGCGTTCGCGATGAGGTGGTCCGTTTGGTTGCAACGCACTTATTGTCGAGGCAATGGCGAGAAGATTTCGGCCAATACCGACCCTGGATACAGCCAGAGAAGTCGAAAAACAGAGCGTGCACAGCGGAATCGGCCAGGCACCCGCTACTGCTCATCCTTATGCGGATCAGTCAGCCTCAACGGCAATCGCATTGGTTGTAGCGCGCCCATCAAGCGGAGAAACAGCCACTTGCAGCAGACGACAGAATCGGCTGTGAAACCCCTTCGTTCAGCACAGGCACGCTGTTTGAACAGGGGGTTACGACACCAGCACACTCCCGGCAATTGGCATTCTGGCGGTCCGTTTCAAGCACTTGTCGTTCGCCGCTTGAGATGGCGTGCAACTGCGACGACTGGCTGCTTGCAGTCGATAACAACAACAAAAACGGCTGCGGTGAAGACCGCAAAGACTCTCTGCCCCTGTCAAAAAGTGTGGTCCGACGCAGGCGCCGGATCGCGATAAATCCAAATAATCCGGGACTCAAGAACATGAACATCAAATGGCTGACTTTGCCGGCACTCGCGTTGCTGTGCTGCACCACGGGCGCCAGTGCCAAGGAATGGAAGGAGCTGCGATTTGGCGTCAACCCAAGCTACCCACCCTTTGAATCCACCACGGCCGATGGCGGTGTACAGGGTTTTGGCGTGGATCTGGGCAATGCAATCTGTGCCGAGCTGAAGCTCACCTGCGTGTGGGTCAGCAATGATTTCGACGGGCTGATTCCGGGGCTCAAGGCCGGCAAGTTCGATGCCATCGAATCTTCGATGACCGTGACCGACGCGCGCAGAAAACAGATCGACTTTACCGATCGCCTGTACGCCGGACCGACCGCCATCGTTACCCGCAAGGATTCCGGTCTGCTGCCGACCGCGGAGTCGCTGCGCGGCAAAACCATCGGTTACATGCAGGGCACGATTCAGGAAACCTACGCCAAGGCCAAACTGGCGCCGGGCGGGGTGAAACTGCGGGCCTATCAGAATCAGGATCAGGTCTATGCCGACCTGGTATTTGGCCGTCTCGATGCGTCGATCCAGGACAAGCTGCAAGCGCAGATGAGTTTCCTGACCTCGCCACAAGGGGCGGACTTCCAAAACAGTGAAGGCATCAGCGACCCGTTGGTGCCGTCGGAAATCGCCATTGGTGTGCGCAAGGACAACGAAGAGCTCAAGGGCATGCTCAATGCCGCCATCAAGGCCCTGCACGACAAGGGCATCTACGCGCAGATCCAGCAGAAACACTTCGGTGACCTGGACCTCTACAACAACTGATCCCTGCGCCCCGGTCGCTGTGTTGCAGCGACCGGGGCGCCTCAAGACAGGTGACTGGCGTGAACTCCTTCCTGAATCTGATCGGGGTCGATCTTTCGGCCCTGCAAGGCTATGGCCCTTTGTTGCTGCACGGCACCTGGGTCACCCTCAAACTGTCGGCGCTCGCACTTGTGGTGAGCATGGCGCTGGGACTGCTCGGCGCGGCGGCCAAGCTGTCGCCGCTGAAGCTGTTGAATCTGCCGGCGACTTTTTACACGACACTGATCCGTGGCGTGCCCGACCTGGTGTTGATGCTGCTGATCTTCTACAGCCTGCAAGGCTGGCTCAGCGCCCTGACCGAGGCCATGGGCTGGCCCTACATGGAAATCGATCCATTCGTGGCCGGCATCATCACCCTGGGTTTTATCTACGGTGCGTATTTCACCGAGACCTTTCGCGGGGCGATTCTCAGTGTGCCGCGCGGCCAGCAGGAAGCCGCCGCGTGCTTTGGCCTGAGCCGTTGGCAGCGTTTTCGTTTCGTGGTGTTCCCGCAAATGATGCGTTTCGCCTTGCCGAGCCTTGGCAACAACTGGCTGGTGCTGCTCAAGGCCACGGCGCTGGTGTCGATCATCGGTTTGTCGGACCTGGTCAAAGTCGCGCAGGAGGCCGGCAAAAGCACCTTCAACATGCTTGATTTCCTGCTGTTGGCCGCCGCGCTTTACCTGCTGATCACCAGCGCTTCGAACTATGTCTTGCGCGTGCTGGAACGGCGCTACAACCAGGGTGTACGGGGGATGGCGCGATGATCGAGTTGATTGCCGAATACTGGAAACCCTTTCTGTTCAGCGACGGCGAAACCCTCACCGGGTTGGCCATGACCCTGTGGCTGCTGGTGGCGAGCATTGCCATGGGCTTTTTCCTGTCGTTGCCCCTGGCGATCTTGCGCGTCTCGCGCTGGGGCGTCTTGCGTTGGCCGGTTCAGCTGTTTACCTACATTTTTCGCGGCACGCCGTTGTATATCCAGTTGTTGATTTGCTACAGCGGCATCTACGGCATTGCCGTGGTTCGTTCACAGCCATTGCTGGAAGCGTTTTTTCGCGATGCGATGAATTGCACCTTGCTGGCGTTCACCCTCAACACCTGCGCCTACACCGTGGAAATTTTCGCCGGAGCGATCCGCAGCATTCCCTACGGTGAAATCGAAGCGGCGCAGGCCTATGGTCTCAGTGGCTGGCGCCTGTATCTGCAACTGATCCTGCCTTCGGCGCTGCGCCGCGCGCTGCCGTACTACAGCAATGAAGTGATCCTGATGTTGCACGCGACTTCGGTGGCGTTCACCGCAACGATCCCGGACATCCTGAAAATCGCCCGGGACGCCAACGCCGCGACATTCATGACCTTTCAGGCTTTTGGTATCGCCGGCCTGCTGTACCTCGTGCTGTCGTTCGGGCTGGTCGGCGCGTTCCGCCTGGCGGAGAAGCGCTGGCTGAGCTTCCTCGGTCCGGCGCACTGACTTCCATTCTTTATCCAGAGCGGCGCCGACAGGTGTGCCGCTGCAGGAGTATTCGCATGTACAAACTCACCGTTGAAAATCTGTATAAACGTTTTGGTGACAACGAAGTACTCAAGGGCGTCTCGTTGAACGCGAGGGCAGGGGACGTGGTGAGCATGATCGGCGCCAGCGGTTCGGGAAAAAGCACCATGCTGCGCTGCATCAACTTTCTGGAACGGGCGGACGAAGGCGCCATTGCCCTGGATGGCGAGCGAGTCCTCACCCGCCAGGGTGTCGGTGGCATGCGTGTCGCCAACCCCAAGCAGTTGCAGCGTTTGCGCACGCGACTGGCGATGGTGTTCCAGCATTTCAACCTGTGGAGTCACCTGACCGTGCTGGAGAACATCGTGCTGGCGCCGTGTCGCGTCCTGGGCATGAGTCGCAAGGCCGCGGAGGAGAGCGCTCGGGCGTATCTGGACAAAGTCGGCTTGCCGCAACGGGTGGCCGATCAGTACCCGGCGTTTCTGTCGGGCGGGCAGCAACAACGGGTGGCGATCGCCCGGGCCCTGGCGGTGGAACCGGAAATCCTGTTGTTCGACGAGCCCACTTCAGCGCTCGATCCGGAACTGGTGGGTGAAGTGCTGAAGGTGATTCAGGCGCTGGCCGAAGAGGGCCGGACCATGTTGATGGTGACCCACGAAATGGGCTTTGCCCGGCAGGTATCGAGCCAGGTGTTGTTCTTGCATCAGGGGCGGGTCGAGGAGCAGGGTGATGCTACGATACTCGACCGGCCGAAAAGTGAACGTTTGCAGCAATTTCTATCGGGTCGTTTGAAGTGAGGCAAGGCGTACATGGCGGATATCCGCGATCTGTCGATCGTGCTTGATCGTATCGATCAGGCAATCATTGAAGTGTTGCGCCACGAAGGGCGCATCACCTATCAAAAGCTGTCCGAGCGCGTGCACCTGACCCCCAGGCCGTGTCTGGAACGAGTGCGCAAGCTGGAACAGCTTGGGGTCATTCGCGGCTATGGTGCGATTCTCGATGAGAAGAAACTGACGCCGGGCTTGTCATTGCTGGTGCTGGTGGCGTTGTCGAACCAGAGCGGACGCGCGGCGCAAAAGGCCTTCGAAGCCAAAGTCCGCGCCTGCCCGCAGGTGCTGGAATGTCGCCTGATCAGCGGCGCGTTCGACTACAGCCTGCGCATGCGCTGCCGTGACATGGAGCATTACCGGGTGTTGACCGAAGTCTGGTTCGACGACCCGGATTTGCACATCGATAAACTGGTCAGCCACCCAGAGCTGGCGATGGTCAAGACCACCATGGAATAAGATCAAAAGATCGCAGC